>JBFMFA010000029.1:0-12706 GCA_040753195.1 Gemmatimonadota bacterium
CTCTTGCGGCAACTCGCAAGCATCAAGCGCAAGATCGTGGCCTCGTTCGGCGAAACGCATCAGGCGCAAATACGACTTCTGCGTAAGCGTATTCTGCTTGGCCCGCCGGCGTCTACCGCTGTTGTCGCATCGTTCGCCAGCTCGTCGCGGCGTGCGCATCCCATGCTCGCCGAGGCTTTTCTCAACTCCCAGCGCGTCGTAATCGCGTACATCGACCGCTCTGGGGTCGCTAGCGAGCGCGAGATCGAACCGCACTATCTCTACCTGATGCTCCCGGCATGGTATGTCTTGGCGTGGGATCGGTTACGAGACGCCGTGCGGCATTTTCGCGTCGATCGCATAACGAGCGTCAAGCCAACGGGTCAAACGTTTCGCCTCGCCGATCCACAGCCGTTCCTCGCCGAAATGGAGATGGAGATCTCGGCGCTCTAACACAACCGTGTCATTGCGGTCGAATCTCAGTCGCTGATCGTTCGAGGCTTCACCACCACGTTAGGCACGTTCCGCTGCTTCAGTAGCTCATTAAACGCGGCTAGCTCTCGCCCGAGAATCGTGTCCAGCGCCGTAAGATGTTCCCGCAACTGCGTATTCAGCAGTACCTGCACTTCCCCATGCTGGTCCGTGGGTTTGAAGTCGCTGCTCGCGATCCCGTTCGCCAGGTACCCAAGCTTGGCGATGAGCTTCGAGCCGAATCGTACACCATCCTGACCCCCGCCCGTTAGGCGCAGATCCACCAGATTCATCTCGAGATCAATGAGCTTCTGCGCCAGTGAGTCCGACGCGCGTTTGACACCAGCGTCCTCCACCACACGGTTGATCGCCTCCAGCTGCACGCGCACTGCCTCGATGCGATGCACAGCGTCTGCAGCCTGATTAAGGTCGTTCTTGATAGCCACCAGCGCGCGCGTCTGCGCTGTGATGTCACCTTCGGTTCCACCAGAGTTCGGATCCTTGCGCACCTCGAGCGGCTGCGTGTGCTCCACGCCACCAACAGTAAGCTTGACCGTGTAATTCCCCGGCGGCGCAAGGATGGCGAGCGTACCCGTTCCCGGCGCATTGCGCCCGTTAGGGCCCGGCACGATGTGCGGTGCGTACATCGGTGACGTCTGCAGCCGTACCTGCGCCGACGGCTCATAGCGAAGATCCCAATGAATGCGATTGACGCCCGCCCGGTTCGTCCCCGTTAGGCTGCGTACAACCGCACCGCTCGCATCGAGGATCTGCACCCGTGGCGCCGATCGCGCCGCTGCCTTCAAATAGTAGTTGATCGACGCGCCGTACTCCGGGTTCTCTCCCGTCGTCGGATCATCATACGTCGTCGACGGAGCCGTGATCGGACGGAAGCGATACGCCGGACGCAGCGTGAAGAAATGCGAATCCTTCGCGAGCACATCCGCTGTGAGCTGACGTAGCGGTCCCAAATCATCCAGAATCCAGAAGCCGCGACCGTAAGTCGAAATCACGAGATCATCGAAGTGCTCCTGCACGACGATCCCCGACACCGGCGCATGCGGCAGGTTCATCTGCAGCGGCTGCCAATTCTCGCCATCGTCGAACGACACATAAATCGCGTTCTCAGTACCTACGTACAACATGCCGCGCCGCTTGGGGTCTTCAGCAATCACCTTCGCGTAGCTCAACATGCTCTTCGGAATGCCGTTCGTTATGCTCTTCCACGTCCTACCATAATCCGTCGTCTTGTAGATAAACGGATCGCGATTGTTCACCTGGTGAAAATCAACCGTTAGGTACGCGGTCCCCGCGTCATAACGAGAAGGAGCAATGCTGCGCGCCGAGCCCCATGGTGGGAGGTTCGGGATATTGCGGGTGACGTTTGTCCATGTCTTCCCGTTGTCGCGCGTGAGCTGCACGAGCCCATCATTCGTCCCCACCCAAATCAACCCCTTCTCAATCGGCGACTCGGCGATCCCATACACAACGCCGGCGTATTCGACACCGATGTTATCCGGCGTTAGGCCACCCGAGCTTTTCATGCGCGTGCGGTCGTTCAACGTTAGGTCCGGCGAGATCACTTCCCACGACTGCCCGCCGTTCGTCGTGCGATGTACATGCTGACTACCGACGTACAGCGTGTTGTTGTCGTGCGGCGAGATATGCAGCGGCGAATCCCACACAAAGCGATATCGCACACCCTCGGCGGGTCCATTCGATTGGTGCGGCCAAACTTCCACGTTTCGGAACTGACGCTTGTCTTCCTCAAACCTAACGACGATCCCACCGACCATCCCCGATCCTGACGCCGTCGACCAGACGATATTCGGATCTTTCGGATCTGGCGTCGCCCAGCCGCTCTCGCCGCCGCCGACAGAGTGCCACATGCCGCGCGAGATGCCAGCGCCGCGGCCGCCATACACGCGCGAGTTAGATGGTCCGCGGTAAGACGGCTCGTCTTGTTTATTGCCTAACACATTGTAAGGAATCGCGTTATCCACGGTGACGTGGTACATCTGCGCGTTGAGCAAGCGCTGGCGATACCACGTCTGCCCGCGGTTCTGCGTGATCGAAAGGCCCTGATCGTGCGCGACAATCCAGCGATCGGCATTGGTGGGATCGATCCAGATATCATGGTGATCGCCGCCTGGTGCGCGGCCCTGGCCCTGCACCTGAATGGTCGTTCCCCCATCGACGGACTTCGAAAACGAAGCCGTTAGGAAATACGTCTCGTCGGGATCGTCAGGCGCGACAGCCATGCGCGAGTAGTAGTGCGCGCGTCCCATCGCGTTGCGGTCGCGCGTAATGAGTGTCCAGCTCTCGCCGTCATTTTCCGTGCGCCAGAGCTGACCGTTCTCGGTCGGCTCGCCATTCCACGGAATACCGTCACCAGTCTCGATGAGTGTATAGACACGATCCGGATTGGACGGTGCGATTGCAACGGCGACTTTACCGACCGGCTTCGTCGGCAGACCACGTCCCGTTAGGCGCTGCCACGTCACCCCGCCGTCTTTTGATGTGAAGAGTCCGCTCCCCGGGCCGCCGCTCACACGCCCCCACGTCTTGATGTCGAGCTGCCACATCCCGGCGTAGAGGATACGCGGGTTCTTCGGGTTCATCGCGATGTCGGAGCAGCCTGTGTTCTCGTCGACAAAGAGAACCTTCGTCCATGTTGTGCCGCCATCGGTGGTGCGGAAGACGCCGCGCTCTGGCTGCGGCCCGTACGCGTGGCCTAACGAGCAGACGAGGACGATGTTCGGGTCTTGCGGGTGGATCACCAGGCGCGGAATGCGCCCCGTTTGCTCGAGTCCCATGAGCTTCCACGTCTTGCCTGCGTCGAGCGAGCGATAGACGCCCTGGCCGACGGAGATATGCGAGCGAATTTTCCCTTCGCCGGTCCCGGCCCAGACGATGTTGGGATCGGTGCGCGCGATGGCGAGCGAGCCTATCGATTGAACGGGTTGTTCGTCGAACAGTTGCGTCCAGTTCGTCCCGCCATCGACTGTCTTCCAGATGCCGCCGGACGCCGAGCCGACGTAATACGTGAGGTGATCGCCTGGAATCCCGGCGGCTGCCGAGAAGCGATTCCCTTCGGGTCCGATAGTGCGCCACTGGAGATTGCCGTACACGTCGGGCTGGATGCGCGACATGCTGGCCGGAGCGGCGCCAGTTTTCGCAGGCGGCTGCGCCCAAGGCGCGAGGAAGGGGAGGAGGGATGTGGCGACGGCGAAAAGACGAGAGCGAAGCATGACGGCCTCTGGGATCGACCGCGCAATCGTATCCTGGGCCGGACCAGTCGTCAAAGCGCCAACTAAAGAGACTGCTCGGCAGCCGCGATGAGGGAAATCCTGCGCAGGTGTCGCGTGAGAGGTCAGACCACGACACCGCCAGGAGAGACACTATGGAAGTCCAAGCAAACAGCCGACCCAGCCCGCTCAGCCGGCGCGCGGCCGCTGCGCTCATGACCGTCGCCCTGGCGGCGTGCGCCGTCGGCGACGCAACGGGACCGGAAGACGAGGAACAGGATTACAGCGTGACGGTCAGGCTGCAATCGGTGATGTCCACTGCGACCTGCGAAGAGGCTTTTACCAACTTGGACGGAGGGGAGTTCGTGTGGCGAGTCCATCTCAGCTGGCCGGACGGAGGGTCGGAAGTGCTCCACGCCTCAGATCTCTACCCCAGCCTGGCCGGGCACAAAACCCTGCGCGAGAACCAGTCGGTGGCCATCAACAGGTCGGCGGCTCGCACCATCCGCGGCACCGTTGGGACGACAGTCTCGCTATTTGTGACCGCGTCCGAGGTCGACTTCGACATTTTTGGAGGCAACCCGAGGGCCGACGTTCGAATGAGCGAGGCTGTTGCCAGAGCATTCGTAGCATACGACGAGTCCGGGTGGCAGCCAACCAACTTCACCATCCGAGTGCAGCCGGCTGACGGCTGCAATTTCAGCGCTGCGTTCTCTGTCCTGGCGACACCGGTGGAGGGAGGTTGAGGCATCTCGTTAGGCTGTCTGGCACGTGCGTCAACGATCCCGATGCTCGTTGAGCTTCTGTCGCGTGGCCTGTGCTCGATCCCTGTCGCCGATCTGTTCGTAAAGCGCGGCTGCACGCTCAAGGGCCGCGCGGGCCCGCTCGTCGGCAAGGCCCAGTTGCTTCGCGAGGGCCGCGGCGCTACTCGTCAACAAGCTATCGGCCTCGGTCGTGCGTCCTTGCAGAGCCAGCAGCCGCCCGAGCGCGCTGCGCGTTACCTGGATACTCCAGTGACCTGGGGCAAGCACTTGCTCGCGCATAACGAGAGCTTCGCGCAGCATCGACTCTCCTTCTGGCACGCGCCCGCGTCGCCCGAGCAGATCGCCGAGTAGCGCGAGAGTCGTCGCGGTGTTGGCGTGCGGGCCTGAAATAAGCTGTCGCTGGATCGTAAGCGCGCTCCGCAGCGTCTCTTCGGCCTCCATCCAGCGACCTTGAAGATCGATGACGCGGCCGAGGTTGGCCAAGAACGTTCCGCGAAAGGGCGACTCCGCCAACGCGCCCTTGGCCAGCTCGCTGATGGCGGCGCGGTATTCCGCCTCCGCGGCCACATACCGATGGGCCTCCTCGATTGTGTGCGCGAGGTTGTTGTGCGTCACGGCAATGTCGATGTGTCCCGCGGGGAGGATCTCGCGCATGATGCGGAGCGCGTCTCGTTGCATCCGCTCCGCCTCGTCGAGTTTTCCCTGTGCCCGGAGCATGCTCCCGAGATTGTTCAGCACCAGTGTCACACGCTGGTGTCGGTCACCATACGACCCACGCCATACGGAGAGTGCCTGGCGCGCAGCCTCCTCCGCCTCGCTCGGTTTTCCCTGCGCTTGGAGGAGCGCCGACAAGTTGTTCCACGCGAGGCCTGTTAGTGGGCTCACCTCCCCATTGACACGCCGATACTGCTCCAACACGCGTCGCATGATGGGCTCTGCCTCCGCGTACTTGCTCTGCACGAACAGGGCTTGGCCGACGTTGCTCAGGGTCGAGATCGATCGAGGCGCGTCTTCTCCACGACTCGCCACTGAACGCTCCCACGCCTCGCGCGCGAGCGGCTCCGCCTCCGCGCCTTTGCGTTGGTTTATGAGCACGGCCGCGCGAGTCGTCAGCGCATTCGCTATCAGCGTGTCAGACCGCGATTCGCGCGCACGGCCTATAGGCGTCCAGGGTCAGCGAATCGGCCTCAGGGAGTTTCCCTGCACGGCGCAGCGCGTTGACCAGCGAGAGTCGCGCGCCGATGGCGGCTTCAGTCGACCTCGGCTCCAACTCAAGTCGGGAGACGGCGCTACGGAGAAGCGCGGTCGCTGAATCGAAGCGGCCGAGTGCGATTTCGACGTCGCCGAGCCGGCGCAGGAACTCGCCTAACGAGGGTCGCGACGCATTCGCGATTCCCAGTCTCAGCGCGAGCGCGCGCTCCAGGATTGGTCGCGCGCCTTTCTCAAGGCCGATGTTCGCGTACACGCCGCCAAGAGTATAGAGGAGCGCCGCCTGAACTTCCGGCTGCTGCGCCAACTCGTTAGGTGCGCGTGCCGCTGCGCTGTCGAGCACTTCTCGTGCGGTAATGGTGTTGCCGCGCGCCTCGCTGGGGTCAGACATCGCGAAAAGACGCTCGAGGAAAGCCGTCACCTGCTCGGCCTTGCGCGTCTCCTGTAGCGCGACGTCGCGTTCGCGCGCCAGGCGAATGGTATAAAACGCGACCAGACCGAGTCCCGCGACAAAGGTGGCCGTGGTGGCCACGACCGCGCGTCGATAGCGGGATATGAACTTCCGCACCTGGTAGGTCCGCGTGGCGGGGCGCGCCATGACAGGCTTACGCTCCAAGTATCGGGCGATGTCGTCCGAGAGATGCTCGACCGACGGATAGCGCCGGCTGGGCTCCTTTTCCAGCGCCGTCAACACGATGGCGTCAATGTCGGCGTTGAGTGTGCGGGCTGGACCGAACGTCTCGTTAGGCGCGCTCCTGACCTGCGACCGGCTCGGCGGCGCGGGGGATTCGTCCAGAATTGCGTGGCTCAGATCTATTCCGCTACGAGTACCAGCGCCGTACGGCAACACACCTGTCAGAAGACGATAGAGAAGCACGCCCAGTGCATAGACGTCCGTCGCGGTTGTAACTGTATCACCGCGGACTTGCTCGGGGCTTGCGTACGCCGGGGTGAGAAGCCCGCCAGCGTGTGAAGTTTTGGTGCCCCCGTCAACGCTGGGATCCAGCAGCTTCGCGACGCCGAAATCCAGCAGCTTCGGCGTACCATCCGGGCCAACGAGGATGTTCGACGGCTTGATATCGCGATGGACAACCAAGCGCCGGTGCGCGTGTTGCACTGCGTCGCACACGCTGCGGAACAGCGCGAGTCGTGCTGGCACATCAAGGTTGCGGCTGTCTGCATACGCGTCGATCGGCTCGCCGTCGATGTATTCCATAACGAGGAACGGCGTTCCATCGTCGGTCGCGCCGCCGTCGAGCAAGCGCGCGATGCGCGGATGCTCGAGATCAGCGAGGATCTGGCGCTCGGCCAGGAAGCGGCGCACGACCTCATGCCCGGCCACCACTCCACGCGCGAACTTGATTGCGACCCGTGCCTCGTAGGCCGCATCGGCTCGTTCCGCGAGGTAAACCGTGCCCATACCGCCGCGCGCGATTTCCCGCACGAGTCGGTAAGAGCCGATCACGCGACCATCCCATGGCGCTGGTTCGTCGTGCTGCACCAAAGACGCGGCCGCACCGCCAATCAAGCCGGCGAGCCGACCGTCGCCGTCGCTCCTGTCCGCATCAAGGAGCGTGCGCAATTCGGCGAGCATGCCTTCGTCGCCAGCGCATTCACGTCGCAGGTACTCGTCCTGCTGCGCGCGCGGCATTGCCGCAGCCGCGTCGAAGAGTGTCTCTAGCCGATCCCAATTCCGCGACTGGCTCATCGAGTTCCTGCGGCTCGGCGCACGCGCGGCTGTATCGTTAGGCAGTTCACGCGCCTTCCGGGCCGAGCTCGCGGATGAGCCATGCCTTGGCCATTCGGAGGTCGCGATCCACCGTTGCGTCGGAGATTCCAAGCGCTTCCGCTGTCTGCGCGTAGGTGAGGCCTCCGAAGAAGTGCAGCTCCACGACTTGTGCCTTACGCGGGTCCAGCGCGGCGAGGCGCTGCAGGGCATCGTCTAGCGCGAGGAAGGACGAGGCGTCGTCGACTGCCACCAGATTCTCGTCCAGCGTTATGCGCTCGTGGCTGCCGCTCCGTTTCGCGCGAGCATGTGTCCGGTGATGGTCGACGAGCACGCGACGCATCGTCCTCGCCACCACGGCGAAGAAATGTGACTGGTCCTTGACGTCAAGGTCGCTTCCTGCGAGGCGGGCGTAGGCTTCGTGCACCAACGCCGTGGGCCCGAGCGTGTGGTCCGCGCGCTCCGAGCGCAGCGCCTTGCGAGCGAGAACGCGCAATTCATCGTAGACGATCGGGAGGAGATGCTCGAGGGCGCCCGTGTCGCCGGTGCGCCAAGCGCCGACGAGCTGCGTGACCTTCGTCGACAAGCAGCGCCTCCCTCAACGGGTTCATCTATATAGTACGGCGGCGCAGATTCCGTCGCTAATCCTTGTGGTCGGCATACATGCGGTCCAACTTCGGTCCTCAGAAGCGCCACGCCACCCTTCCTGCGATGAAAATTCTCCGTCCTCTCAGCGCAGTCGTCATTGCGCTCGCCGCCCTCGCCTTCGCGTCCGACACGCTCGTCGAGCCCAAGCGCGACGTCATCGCCTCGGTCGACAAGCAGGCGCCCGACCTCATTCGCCTCAGCGACCAGATCTGGGGGTTCGCCGAAACGGCACTGCGCGAATCGAAGTCCTCCGCGCTCCTCGCAGCTCACGCCGAGCAACACGGCTTCAAGGTCACCCGCGGCGTGGCGGGGATGCCGACAGCGTTCATCGCCGAATTCGGGTCCGGCTCTCCGATCATCGGCATCATGGGAGAATACGACGCCCTTCCGGGCATCTCGCAGAAGGTCTCAACGACAAAAGAGCCGCACGTCTCGGGCGCCGCCGGACATGGCTGCGGGCACAACCTCTTCGGCGCCGCCAGTCTCGGTGCTGCGATCGCCGTGAAGGAGCAGATCGCCGCGGGTGCGCTGAAGGGGACGATCAGGTTTTACGGGACACCGGCTGAAGAATCTGTCGGCGGCAAGGTGTACATGGCGCGCGCGGGCCTATTCAAGGATGTCGAAGTGATGCTCGTCTGGCACCCCGGTGATGAGACCGTCGCCGATGTGAAGAGCAGCCAGGCGATCATCGACTTTGTGGTCGAGTTCCGCGGCCGCACAGCGCACGCCGCGGCCGACCCGTGGAATGGGCGCAGCGCTCCGGACGCCGGCGAAGCGTTCACACATGGCGTGAATCTTCTGCGCGAGCACGTTAGGCCGTCTGTGCGCATGCACTACACGGTCCAGCGCGCCGGCGACGTGCCTAACGTGGTGGCGGATCATGCCAAGATCTGGATGTGGGTACGTGACAGCAAGAGCAAGGGAGCGGAGGCTGTGCTCGAACGAGTGAAGGAGATTGCCCGCGGCGCGGCACTCATCGCAGGTGTGGAGTCGAAGCTCACAGTGCAAGCGGGCGACTACGAGATTCTCGTCAACTACACCGGCGCCAAGTTGCTGCATGAGAACCTCGCGGCGCTGGGGCCCATCGAGTACACGACGCAGGAGCAGGACTTCGCCAAGGCGATCCAGCGCTCGGCCGGCACGCCCGAACACGGAATGAACGGCACGCTGAGGCCGCTCGATCCGCCAGGGCTTCCGCCCGAAGGTGGCTCCACCGATGTAGGAGACGTCAGCTGGTTGGTCCCCACGCTGCATTTTTCTGTAGCAACCGGGGCGAAAGACGCGCCGTGGCACGCTTGGCCCACGGTAGCCACATCGGGAATGTCGATCGGGCACAAGGGCATGGTCCACGCGGCCAAGGCAATGGCGATGACCGCCGTGGACCTCTTCCTCGATGCGAAGAAGCGCGCCGATATCCGTGCGGAGTTCGTGGAGCAGACGAAGGGATTCGTGTACAAGCCGTACATCCCTGACGGCCCGCCGCCGATTCCGCAGCAGTAGCGCTGTGGTCCGCAGTTTGCGCGACACGAACACGGCACGACTGTTCGCTCGCGATTCTATCGCACGGTGTCATCGTTAGGCACCGTGCGGGCACGGCATAACTGCGTGATTTGCGGGAGCGCTCAGCGCGTTGGATGTTGACGTTGACGCGTTGCGACCGGAATGTCAGTCTCCATTGAGGAATGGGGGCAATCGTGGAAGGTCAACCAACGGTGAACAAGGCGAATGAGCTGATCGGATGCCCGCTCCTCGCGAAAATCTCACCCGAGGAACTTCGGCGCTACTGCCCGACGGCTCGCATCGCCACCATACGCCACCGCGGGAGCATTTACAGACAATGGGAGCCCGCGCGCAGTGTCTTCTGCGTGCTCGAAGGTCAGGTGACAATCGCGAGAGTCAGCTCCGAAGGGAGCAACCTCACCACGGCGGCGTTAGGCGCCGGTGACTTCTTCGGTCCGGCCATAAGCGGTGCCACTGTCGCCGAGGACACGGCGAGAGCGAAAGGAACCGCAAAAGTTTGGCGAGCGCCCATCGACGAGTGGAGGCGATTGCTGCTAAACAACCCGGGCGTCGCCTGGGAGTTTGTCTCGCTTCTCGCGCTGCGCCAAGGCCGGATGGAACGCCGGCTCGCAAGCTTCGCGTTCAAACGCACCGAGGCACGGCTCGCCGAGGTTTTCCGAGATCTGTCCGGAGGATTCGCTACTCGCTGCAATCACGGATTCGGACAACACCTTCGCCTAACGCAGCAGGAGTTAGCCGACCTTGTCGGCGCGAGCAGACCTGTTGTGAGCACGATCCTAAACAGACTGCGCAACAAGGGCGTGCTCGGCTATAGTCGTGAATATGTGTGCGTTCGCGACATCGCGGAGATCGCGCGGCTGATCGAGGCCTGAAGCATTCTGCGCGAAGTGTTATCTACCGAACAGCCATCCAATGTTGGACCTGTCACTATACGGCCACGCTCTCACTGCGGGAGCGTCGGCGCGGCGCCTCCGCGCAAGGGCAGGAGACCAACCGGATGAAAAGGGCATATCTCGAAATCACGGTCCAAGTGGCGGCGAAGGATCGCATGAAGGCCGGAGCCGTGTACGCGAAGTACCGACCGCCATTTCTTTCCACGGTTCCCGGCGCAGAATCCAAGGAACTCCTTCTGCGTGATGAGGACGTGCAGGTGCTTCACGGGTTCGACTCGCGCGCCTCGGCGGAGAGCTACCTGAAGAGTGCGCTGTTCGGCAACGATGTCGTGCGAGAGTTGAAGCCTTTCCTCGCTGCGGATCCCGAGATTCGCGTCTACGAACGTCAATAGCGCAAACTCAAAGATCGTGTTGAGTATTCGTTAGGCTTCGGTATGAGGTTACCGGCCGACGTCTGACGACAAGCCCGTTTACGAATTCCGGAGAAGACATGCACATCGCACGAATCGCCCTCTTTGTCGGGACAGTGACGTTAGGCGCCAGCGCCCCCGGCGCGATTTCTGCCCAGCAGCTGGGCACTCAGAAGTCCCTCTATGACAGGGTCGGAGGGCTGAAAGGGATTTCCCTCGTTGTCGACGACTTCGTCGACCGGCTCGTGGTGAATGAGGAGTTAAACAAGAACCCTGCCATCGACGCCGGCCGGAAACGATCTCCAGCGCCGTACCTCAAGTTTCAGGTATCGCAGCTCGTTTGTCAGGCGACCGGTGGCCCATGTAAATACACCGGCATGGCGATGAAGGCGTCGCACGTTCATCTGAATATCAACGAGCACGAGTGGGAAGTGATGGCGATGGAGTTCAAGAAGTCACTGGACAAATTCAAGGTCCCGGCGGCCGAGCAGAAAGAGCTCTTCGATATCGTGGGCGCGACGAAGGCCGACATTGTCGTCAGGAAGTAGCAGTGCTACCTAAGCACGCAGTTCACTGAGCGCGCGGCACCAGCACCGCGCGCCGGTGGCCGCGGGTTAGGCAGGCAGTGGTAGACAGTGCAACCTGAATATGGTTGGAGCCAAACAATGAAACTGCGTGTAGTTGTCCTCGGTGCAGGCTTCGGTGGCCTCGAACTCAGCACGACGCTGTCTGACGCACTTGGCGATCGCCTCGAGTTAACTCTGATCGATAAGAATGATTCGTTTGCCTTCGGATTCTCGAAGATCGATGTGATGTTCGCTCGTCAGGCAGCGGACGACGTTCGTGTTTCATATGGCAACTTCGTGAAACCTGGGGTGGTATTTCGTCAGGAAACAATCACCGCGATTGACCCACAAGCGCGGCGCGTGACAACGGACGTCGCCACATATGAGGCCGACGTGCTGGTCATTGCGCTTGGCGCCGACTACGATTTTGGTGCCACTCCGGGCCTCAGCGAAGGAGGCCAGGAGTTCTACTCCTGGGCCGGCGCAGAGCGCTTGCGCGACCTGCTTCCCAATTTCTCGTCAGGCCACGCAGTTATCGGCGTAACGTCAGCGCCATTTAAGTGTCCACCTGCGCCCAGCGAGGCTGCACTGCTGCTGCACGACCATCTCACTTCGCGGGGCGTGCGCGACGCTTGCAAAATCAGCCTCGTTATGGCCGTTCGCTGTTCCGATTCCCCCGTCCCCTGCGAGTTCCAGCGCGCTACTCGCTGCCTTCGCCGAACGAGGCATCACATTCGTCCCCAATCGCCGCGTGCTTGCCCTCGATCCAGCGCGCCGCGTTGCCATGCTCGATGATGCGAGCGAGATGCTCTACGATTTGTTCGTGGGCATTCCAAAGCACCGCGTCCCTGATGTTGTCGCGGCGAGCGGTCTGACGGAGAATGGTTGGATTCCGGTCAACAGACAAAACCTCAAGACCCGATTCCCAGGCGTGTATGCGCTCGGTGACGTGACAAGTGTTGGAACGGCGAAGGCTGGCACGTTTTCTGAGGGGGCTGCACGCGTGGTCGCTGCGTCGTTGCTCGCCGAACTGCAGGGCGGTGAACGGCCCGCGCCTTACGAAGGGGCGGGTACCTGCTACGTCGAGTTCGGAGAAGGACGCGTAGCCCGCGTGGACGTGAATTTCTTTTCGGGGCCGTTGCCTAACGGCACCTTTACCGAACCATCGTTGTCCGTGACCGCTGAGAAACAGCTCTTCGGATCAAGCCGGCGTACCCGCTGGTTTGGTCTTTAGCGGGGTGGTGCGAGCGGTGCCGACCGACCGATTCGCA
>JBFMFA010000030.1:0-12635 GCA_040753195.1 Gemmatimonadota bacterium
ATGCACGATCAGCACGCGGATGTCCGACGGCTTCAAGTTTGCGTAGAACTTGCGCGCGGCATGCACGAAATCGTTGACCGCGGCCACCGTTTCCACACCGGCAAAGCCGCCGCCGGCCACCAGCACGGTAAGCAGCGGCTCGCGTGCCTCGCGGTTACACTCGAAGTCCGCCTCTTCCAGGTGCGCGATGAGTTGATTGCGCAGCTGCATGGCGTCGCCGAGCGACTTCATTGTAATGGCGCGTTCGGCGAGGCCGCCGATACCATAAAAGTTGGTGACTGAGCCCAGCGCGAGCACCAGATGGTCATATTCCAGCTCGTGTTCATGCCCGCCGTTGGCGTGCGACACACGCACGACGCGCCGGTCGGTATCGATATGCTCCACCGTTCCGGTGAAGATCGCGCAGCGACGCACCAACTTGCGCAGCGGGTTCACGATCGTCGCCAAGTCCAGATCGGACGCCGCCACTTCGTGCAGCATCGGCGTGAACAAGAAGAAGTTCTCCCGGTTTACCAGGGTGACCTTGACCGCGGCATCGCGCGGGAGCCTGCGTTCCAGCTCGCGCGCCACGGCCAGGCCACCAAAACCGCCGCCGGCGATGACAATACGAACAGGCGCCGCCGTCGTCACGCGATCACCGCCATTCCGCCTAACGCGCGCAGCTCGGCGACAAACTCGTCTATCGTGGCATCATTCGCGTCGGTAAGCAGCGAGGCGCTATCGACGTGCGCGCGCGGCGGCACATGTAACACCAGCATCCCGCGCAGCATTCCGTTCGCGGCTGGGAGACGCAAAAACGTGAGCGACTCTTCCTCCGGCTCGCGCGCCGGCTCGAGCGCTTGCATGATCATGATGACCTCCGGTCCATGTCGATTGGGTGCGCCGAGTGGAATGACGGCGCGCGTCGCATGGTTCCCGTGCGACTAATTGCCCCGCACCACCAACGCGCTGTTCCATCCGCCGACGCCATCGTGCGCGCGCAACGGGTTCGCGGGGTCGGCGATCCAACGCACGTCGTCGATGAGCAGCTTGTACGCGTATTCGCCTGTAGCGAGTGGGCCGAGCGCCGCCTTCCAGACGCCGGGACGTTGTTGCCGAGCGAGCGTACCCGGTTGGCGCCAGTTGTCCCAGCTGCCTAACACACGCACCGACACGGCGCGTCGATCCAGCAGGCAGACACTCGGCTGACCGTCGTCGATTACCGGCGACCGGACTTGCGTCGTGACCACGCCACTAGCCGCAGCCAATGCCGCGGCGACGGCACGTCCAGCGTCGATCGCGCCAGCGCCCTGCCGTTCGCGCTGCGCTCCGGCCACTTCATAACATGCAGAGGTGAGCAGCTCGCGCACGTCCGCCGCGCGCAATGTGGGATTTGCTTCTAGCATGCATGCAACGATTCCGCTCACGATCGGCGCCGCGAAGCTCGTCCCCTCGACGTGTTGGTAATGCGGCGTGACAAGCCGCAGCTCGGCGATACGCCGCTCCGCGCTCGAGTCGCCAGCCGCGCGGCGTGCGAACAAGTCCTGCGCTTCCCACGCGGTATCGGTGTTAGGCAGAATCGGCGCCACGACCCACAAACTTGGCGCTACCAGCTCCGGCTTCTCCATGCCATCCGTGGCCATCCCGAAGTTGGAGTGCCACAGGGAGCGCGCGCCCGGGTCAAACACATTCATGTCGTCCAGCCCACCCACGGTGACGGCATCGGGAGCGGTCGCCGGCGCGGCGAGAGAGCGTTCGCCGTCGTTCCCCGCCGCAACCACCACACTCACGTCGCGCGCGAGCAGATCAGCGACAAGAGCATCGATCTCAGCAAGCGCGTCCGGCGTCTCCGGAGCGACGCCTAACGAAGCGTTGACGACGCGAATTCCATAGCTCGTGGCGTTGTCTCGTACCCAGCGCAGCGCCCGAATCAAACGTGTGGTGCCGATGCGCCCGTCGTCGCCACGCACCTGTAGCAGCACCAGGTCGGCGTCCGCGGCGAGGCTGCGATAGAGCCCGTGACTCTTGCAGCCGTTGCCGGCCAGGGCACAGCTGGTCATGAGACCATGCCACTGTGCCGCTGTTAGCGCCTCGCTGCCGGGCCAAGACGGTCGCTCGTTAGGGCCGAAGTTGCGCGTTTCTCCCTTCTCTGCGGCTGCGTCGACGAATGCGCGGATACGATTGCGTGGCTTGACGAGATCGTCATGCGGGTAAAACGCAGCATCGATCACCGCGACCGTGACGCCGTGCCCGCTGAAGCGAGGGTCGGCGCGCATGCGCAGCGGTGTCGGCAGCGCGCCGAACGCAGCGTTCGCGTCGAGCGGCCAGACGTCCTGGATCACGCGCCCCAGCACCCCTTCGCCCTTCTGTACCAGGAGCGAGAGCAACGCCTGCTGCACACAAGCCGGACAGGCCCCGTGCTGGCGCTGCCAGTCGGGGCTCTGTTCCCGGATGCGCGACTCCGTCGCGGCATCTATCCAGCCGGCTTCGGCGAGCACGCTTTCACGACTCGCCACGCCGCATAACGGGCAGGCGCGGATGCCATCAAGCGTCATCAGGCCACCTAACGAACCGGCGCGACTTCACAGAACACTTTGATGCTGCCGCTGGCGCCAGTCAGCGCGCCGAGCAGCTCGTCGTAACGCTCCAGCCCCTTGATTGGGTGCGTGAGCAGCCGCGCGAGCCAGCCGGGGTGCGACAGTTCCGTCTGCGACAGATCCTGCACGCCACGTTCGAAATCGGCTCGGCTGGCGTTCACTGAACCCACCGCCACCTTGTTGCCCAACACGAAGCCCTGGTTGATGCGGTCGGCAGGAATCTCGACCGTACGTTCGCCACCGGTGACGCTCACCATGACGAGCACGCCGTTCTTACCTAACGAGTCCATCGCCTCGAAGACGAGCGGTGAAAAACCGGTGCCCTCGATGATGATATCGAACGGGCCGCGTTGCCACGCCACTTCGCGCAGGCTGACTTCGGCCGTGGAGTAATACGACGCCCCGATCTCCTCCAGGAGATCCGCGTTCAGGTACGGTCGTACGTTGCGCCCCAGCGTGACCACCTCGAGTCCACGCTGGCGCAAAATCGAGGTCGCCAAAAGCCCCAGAGTGCCTGAGCCGAGCACGAGCGCGCGGCGCGGCTGCCAAACCTTGAGACGTCGCTGAATCTCAAATGCCTGATTGATCGCCTTCTCAGCCACGCTCGTCGGTTCCATGAGTACTCCGACATCGCGCAGCTCGCAGGGAACCCTAACGAGGTAGTCCGCGCTATCCGCGTAGTATTCGGCGAGGTACCCGTGCCGGAGGTTGATGCCACGCTCGAAATACACGTCATCGGTCGTCATGTCCTGCAGGCCGACGCGATCGTAGATGCTGGAACCGGGGCGCCGCACGCTGGCGGCGACGTAATCGCCGGGCTTCAGCTCTGTCACCGCCGGGCCGACGGCCTCCACGATGCCGAAACATTCGTGACCGATGATGAGATAGTCATCGCCGTCGGGGGCGGCGCCGTATTCCGCGGCATTGATCTCCTTATCGGTGCCGTCCACACCCACGCGCAGCACGCGCACCAGCACTCCGCGACCATCGGGGATATCGTGCACCGACGGTTTGGGTACTTCGCGCAGGTGAATGCTGTTAGGCACACCGGGCATCACGGCCACGGCACGCATTGTCGTCGCGGCGACCATGCCTGACGTGTTGAGAACTTCCTGCATCGTGGTCACGGTGTGCTCCTCGCGGTGCGCGTCATGGGCCATGGGCGCACGCCGGCGACATTGAGCCGAATGCGATAGAGGCTTGTGCGCGCCGTCATGTAAAGCGTACGCCCGTCTTCGTCCCCCCAGGCGAGGTTCGCCGGAGTTTCGGGGGCGCTGATGGTGCCGAGATGTGTGCCGTCGGGTGCCACGATCCAGATGCCGCCCGGTCCGGCCGCGTAGACATTCCCCTCACGATCGACCTTCACGCCGTCCCATGCCTGCTCACCCGGATCACTGCGCGTGGCGTCTACGAAAACGACGCCGTCGCCTAACGAGCCCTCAGCGAGCACCGGGTAACGCATGATCACTTTGCGCTGCTCGTCCCAGTTGCTCACGTACAGGAATCGTTCGTCCGGTGAAAAGGCCAAACCGTTGGGGCCGGTCAGGTCGCGCGTCAAAAGATCCGCGTGTCCGTTCACGAGCCGGTAGACGCCCGAGTACGGCAGCTCTTTGCGCTTGTCGTCGAACACTTTGGGCAAACCGAACGGCGGATCCGTGAAGTACAACGTGCCGTCGGACTTGTATACGAGATCGTTGGGGCTGTTGAGCCGTTTCCCCTCGTAACGATCCGCCAGCACGGTAATCAGACCGTTGCGTTCGAGCCTAACGACGCGGCGGCGGCCATGCTCGTTGATGTTGAGACGCCCTTCGGCATCCAGCGTCAAACCGTTTGAGCCGGGCTGCTTGTATTCTCCGATGTCCACGCCGGCGTAGCCGCTTTTCGGCCGGAAGACGCTCACCTGGCCGTCCGTCGTCCAGCGATAGATCGTGTTCGCGTTAGGGTCACTAAAGAGCAGGTACCCGTCCGGGTGCCATATTGGACCCTCTGTGAAGAGAAATCCTGACGCGAGCTTTTCGATCGTCGCGTCGCGCGGCACGATGTGATCCACACGCGGATCAAGGCGCTTCACCTCGCCGCCCATCTGGCGCGGAATCGCACGATTGCCGTCGCGGTAGAAGTCGAGCGTCGCCGAGCGGATCCAGATGTAGTTGCCTGGCGGCTGCGACAGCGGCGCGTTCGCGCCGAAGACCGCCAACTGAAAACGATCACCAGGCTTTGCGTTTGTCGTTAGGACGATCCGGTTTGGTGCGTTCCAACCGCGCACAACACCGCTGCCAGTGGCGCCTAGCGCCGGTGCGAGCTTGCCGTTGACCCAAATCTCCGAATAGTCGTCCACGACCGTTTCGAAGACGATGGTAGAGCCCGTCGGATCGAACCCGCCAACGCGCGCTGGCACGGTGACGCTGATGCGATACCAGTTGAACGAGAGACGCCCGTTCGCGCGGCGCTGCTCCAGTGACGTCGCGTCGATCACCTGCCACGCGCTGTCGTTGAAATCGGCGGCGCCGGCGTGCGGCTCGATGTCGAACGTCCGGTTAGGCGCTCCCGACGGCGTCAGATCGCTGCCGACCGCGCGATGCGCAACCTGCACGATGGCAGCATCGCGGTAGCGCCACGCGCCGCTTACGAGCTGCGTACCTTCGGCCGTACGTAAGTCGATGATGGCGTCGGGACGACCTGCAGGAACGTCCTGTGTTACCTGAGCGTTTGCGCCCGTGAGCGCTGCAGCTGTGGCAAACGCCGCGACGGCGCGCCTCGAGAAAGAAATGATATTGGTCATGGTCGGAGTCCTAGCGAACTTTGACGACGTAATACGTAAGCGGACCCTTCACGCTTTCGAACCAGTGCGGAGTGCCGTTAGGCACGATCACGACGTCACCCTTGGCGATCTGTCGCTTCGTCCCGTTGTTGATGCCGCTGCCACGGATCTCGTCAGGCGCCGTCACCTTGCCAGCGACCACAGAACCGCCGGTCACGAAGCTTGCGCTTCCATCGAGCACGTAGATGATATCCGTGTCGCGCTCGTGCACCTCGGCCATGCCGGGCCCCTCGCGCCGGCTGGCATGTACCATATAGTTGTCACTTCCCGCGCCATCGTAGAGCACGGCGCCCTTCGCAAACGCGGCAGCTACCGCGTCATTCTTCCAGAAATGCACGTCGCCGTTTGACGACATGTCAGCCGACGGCATAGCGAGTGCAGCCGCGCCCACGAGCGCCAGCTCTTCATCTTGCTGCGCGCTAGCCGCGCCGCTTACTCCCACTCCGCCCACGACCTGCCCGTCGACGGTGATGGGGATTCCGCCTTGCAACGGCGTGAAATCGTTGAGTGCCACCATCGCCGTGCGCCCGTTCTTGATGATCTCTTCGAAGACCTTGGTCGGCCGCTTGAAGAGCACTGCCGTGCGCGCCTTGCCTATCGAGATATTCGCGCCCGCGGCAAACGTGTTGTCCAGCCGCTCCAGGGCCATCACGTTGCCGCCATCGTCAACCACGGCGATCACACCGGTGGTGTTGAGGCGCTTCGCTTCGGCTGTGGCGGCCGCGATGACGCGCCGCGCGCCGTCTAGCGTAAGTGTCTTCTTGCTTGCGACCTGCGCGCCGAGCGGCACCGCGGCGAGCGCGAGTAGCGTAAATAGTCGTGCGGACTTCATGTGTAAACTCCAGTAGTTAGGCAGAATGTGAGATTGATTAACGCCGCTCCACGAGCCGGATCACGTGACCGTCCGGATCGCGCACGACAAACGCCTTGTCGAAGCCAAGCGCAGTGTCCGCGAACGTCACGAGCCCGGGGGAGCGCATTGGCACACCTGCGCGTCGCAGAGCGCGTTCGGCGTGCGTCGCGTCAGGCGTGGTGAGGGTGACTTCCCAGTGCAACAGGTCATTGGCGCGCGCGTCTATCGGGTAAGGCCTTCCGTCGCGCGGTGTGAGGTACTCCAGCAGTTCGATCCCCGGACCTTTGGGTGCGACGAGCGCGGTGATCAAGAGACGCGCGCCGAAGACGTTGTTCAGGCGCTCCTGCTCGATACCATAGTTTTCGCTTGTGCCGGCGATGCGCATGCCTAACGCGCCGCGATAGAACGCCACGCTCGCCTCCGTGTCTCCCGAGACGATCGCTGTGTGGTCGATGCCGAGGAATAACGTGTCGCCCGCGTTACGATGCCACCTCGCGGCGCCTTTCCCCTTCGGAAACTCGAGGATCTCCAGCGTGTGCCGGTCCAGGTCCTTGAAGTAGAACGCCTTGATGCCGCCCGCGTTAGGATTCCAGTCCGGTAGCCGCTGCGGTCCGGTCGACGCATGCTCGACTTTGAATTGCCGCAGACGCGCATACGCGCGGTCCATGTCCGAGACGATGATCGCGATGTGCTGGAACCAGCGGTCCTGGCTGCGCGAATCGACCGGAATCGGACGCCCACGCGGCGTGAGGTACTCCGTTAGCTCGATCACTTCGTCGGCCAGACGCATGCGCACGATGCGCGCGCGGGCGCCGAAGACGCCGGTGAGCCGCTCGTATTCGTCGCCGTGTACTTCGCTGTCGCTCACCTTCTGGAAGGTGAGGACGTCATGATAAAACGCGATCGCGCGGTCCATGTCCGACACCGTCATTCCCACCACGTGTACCGCATTCACGCTGACTAGTGCCGGGTCGACGCCCGAGCGCCCTTCGCTGACGCGGGAGACTGTTGTCTGAGCGACGAGCGACGTCGCCAGCGCTAGATGCAAGACGCCGAGCATGAGGCGTCGCATAACGAGTCGCGCGTTCATGACAACACCGCCAGCTCGCGAGACTGTACGCGATCGATTGCCCCCAGACGCTCCTTCAAGTGATCGCCCACGCGCAGCGCGTTGGCCATGATCGTGAGCGCCGGATTCACGGCGCCGCTCGACGGGAAAAAGCTCCCGTCCACCACGTACAGGTTATCCACGTCATGCGCGCGGCAGAACGGATCCAGCGCCGACGTGCGCGGGTCGTGGCCGAATCGCACAGTCCCGTTCTGATGCGCCACGCCCGCGAGCGGTATGCGCTGACCCAGGAACAGGCTGCGGCCGAAGAGCCCCTCGTGACAATCCTTCCCGTGTATCTCGCACGGCGACTGCTGCTGTAGCAGCGACTTGAGCTTCTGCGTTAGGCGCTTGTGTCCTTCTTCATTGTTAGGCCGATACGCCAGGACGATGTTCCCATCCTTGTCCAGCGTCACGCGGTTGTTCGCGTCCGGCAGATCTTCTGACGTGAGCCAGAAGTCCAGCGAATGTTTCGCCATCAGATCGAGCGACCAGCGCGGCGCGATCTTCGGCGCGCCGGCAGACAACGTCGCCGCATCCAGCTTCCCCACGAAGGAGATATGCCCCATGGGGAACTCCCACTCATCGGAACCGAAATAGAAATCGTTCAGCGCCAGCGTCTTTTGAAACACGGTCGGGTTCGGGCACTTGGAGATCGCCATCTGCACGGAGTTGATGTGCCCCATGTAGAAGCGCCCCACCGTGTCCGACGAATTCGCCAGGCCGCGCGGGTGCCGATCGGAGGCGGAGCGAAGGAGCAGCGCAGCTGAGTTGATCGCTCCGCACGCGGAGACGACGATATCCGCCGCATACTGTTCCACTTGACCTTCGCGTTCGACCACCACCCGCTCGATTGCGGTCCCGGTCGTATTCGTTTCTAAACGCCGTACAAAGGCGTTGGTAAGCAGTGTGACGTTAGGGTACGTGAGCGCCGGATCGACGCATAACACCTGCGCGTCTGACTTGGCGTTGATCAAACAGGGATGGCCGTCACACGTCGCGCATCGGATGCACGGGCTGTGACGCCGATTGCGCTCGTCCAGGCGGACGCCTAACGGCACATGGAAAGGTTTGAGACCCAGCCGCGCAAAATCGTTCGCCAGCCGCTGGATACGCGGCTCGTGACTCACCGCGGGGTAGCGATATGGTCGTGACGCCGGCGGCTCCGTGGGATCCACTCCCCGCTCACCGTGCACCTTGTACAGATGCTCGGCTTCGCTGTAATACGGCTCCATGTCGTCGTACGAGATCGGCCACGCTGGCGAGATGCCGCCATGATGCCGAACCTCTCCGAAGTCTTCGCGCCGCAAACGAAAAAGCGCCGCGCCATAAAACTTCGTATTGCCGCCGACATAGTAGTTCGTGTGTGGATGCAGCGGCTGGCCCTTTACGTCGCGCCACACTTCCTTCGTGTTGTAGCGCGCGTTCTTGTTCACTTCGAGCGTATCCCAGTTCTCGCGCTCGCGCGGCACGTAATCGCCGCGCTCGAGGATTAGAATCCGCAGCCCGGTGGGCGCCAGGCGATACGCCAGCGTTCCTCCGCCAGCTCCGCTCCCGATGATGATGACGTCGTACCGCGTGTCGTGAGACATACGCTTCGCCGTTGACCCGTGTGTTGGTGCGGCGGCTGTAATGACGGCGCCGCGTGCGAAGTTCCCACGACTTCAGCGGGCGCTATGCGCCGTTCGCCTTCCTGGCGGCGTATTCACAGAAGATGCACGGCGTCGCGTGCGCGTACTTCGCGCACGGCACCACTCGACGACGCCACACGTGCACACGCGCGGCCAGCAGCATGCCACCTAACGGCGCGACGAAGTAGATCCACATCGCTGTCCAGCTCCACGCGACCACTGCAGACCCGACGCTGCGCGCCGGATTGAGGCTCATCCCGGAGAGCGGCGATTCAAACGTGATGTACAACGCGACCAGCACGCCCGCACAAAGCCCAGTGTAACGCGACCAGCGCGCGGACGACTGGACGGTGAGCACCACGGTCATCAGCACGAACGCGATCGCGAACTCGGCGCCTAACGCGACAGAAACCCCTGCCGGACCGGGCTGCGTCACTACATAGCGCACAGCCGGATCTCCCAGCGCCATCCCCACCAGCAACCGCGAAACGAGCACGCCGCTCACGCCGCCGATAAACTGCGCAACTATATAGAAGGCTGCGTCGCGCGGAGCGACTTTCCCTAACCGCGTGAACGTGAACGTAAACGCCGGGTTCATGTGTGCCCCGGACCGTTTCCCCCACGGCGAATAAATGAGCGCGATCGCCGTCAGCCCCATGATCACACCCATGATCGCATTTCGCGACAGCGTCGAGTCCAGCGTCTGGTACACGACCGACGCCGGATGAAACAAGAGCGTGCCGAAGACACATGCCGACACCATGAAGAGAGCGAGCGCGCTCGCCTCGATGAGGTATTCAGGCCAATGCAGCGGCGTCTGCTCCTGCGCCATCACGCACTCCGCGCCAACGCCGCCAATGGCTGCACTTCGCTTCGCGTTCCGTTGCGGCGCGCCACGCGCAACACGTCCTGCGTGAGCCGCAACGCCTCGCCGACCGACCACGCCTGGAACGGACAACCGTTAGGCGCGTGTGGCGAGTTGCCATCGGCGATCTCGCCAAGGTGGCCAGGTGCCGTCGCCTCGTAGTGCGCCAGCAGCGGCAGCAGATACGCGGTACGCGCCAGCTTCTTCGCTTCCGCGGTCGAGCCGCGCACGCGCACCCATGCCTCGATGAACGGTCCGGCGAGCCACGGCCACACCGTCCCCTGGTGGTAGACGCTGTCGCGCGCGCGCATGTCCCCTGCATAACGCGGCGCATATGCCGAGTGCCTCGGCTCCAGCGAGCGCAAACCCGCCGGTGTCCACAACTTCGCGGCGACGGTGTCGACGATGCGACGCGCTTGGTCTCCGCTTACGATGGAGAAGGGCAGACCACCGACAGCGAGGATCTGATTTGGCCGCAGCGACGCGTCGACCTCACCGGGGCGATGATCTACGTCCACCACGTCGTAGAGGTATCCGCCAAGTTCATTCCAGAAGCGCGCGATGAAGGCGCTTTCGGCGGTTTGCGCCGTGTCGAGCCAGCGTGGTTCCCAGCGCGCCGCGATCCGCAGCGCGTTGATCCACAACGCCTGAATCTCGACCGGCTTGCCGATGCGCGGCGTCACCACCCAGTCGCCGATTTTGGCGTCCATCCATGTGAGCTGCACGCCTGCTTGCCCAGCCGAGAGCAACCCGTCCACGTCAGCACGGATGCCGAAACGAGTTCCTCGCGCGTATCCGTCGACGATGGCGGTCACGGCGGCGCCTAACGTGCGTACCTGCTCCCGCGTCACGTGCCCTCGGGCCTGCGCCACGCGCAGGTAGTCGTGCACGGCGACGACATACCAGAGCGACGCGTCCACCGTATTGTATTCGGCAGGCCGATCACCGTCGGGGAAGTAGTTCGGGAGCATCCCCTCGCTCACGTAGTTCGCCCACTCCAGCAGAATGTCGCGCGCGTCGTCCAGTCTGTCGCCCGCGATGCAAATGCCGCGCAGCGCGATGAACGTGTCGCGACCCCAGTCGGAGAACCACGGATAGCCAGCCACGATAGTGCGTCCGGCGCCTCGCCTAACGATGTATGCGTCGGCGGCGCGATGCAGCGGCGTGGCAAAGGCGCCACGCCGCGCGCGTTCGGTCTGCGATACTGTCTCCCAACAAGCTGCGGCGCTTCCCTCGAGCAGCGACGACGCCCCTGCGCTGTCGGCGCCGAAGGCCAGCACGGCGCGCTCACCGCCGAGCGAAAACACAAACGTCCCCGGCGCGGCCAGGTCCTCCACGTAGCCAAGTCCGCGGGCACGCTCTTCGTCGTATTGAAAGTTGCGGTACCACACAGGGTCCGCCTCGAAGGTGCCGTTGGATAGCGCCGATACCGATGGAAGCCCAGCATACGGGCGCCAGCTTACGCGCTCACCAGCTCGCGTGGCGTTGAAGTCAAAGACCGGATTCTCGTGCGTGTCGCCGTGTGCGTCGCGCGCAGAAAGGAATGGCCGCACGACGAGTCGTGCGTCCCCCGGCTTCTCCAGGCGCCACGAAAGCACCGTCAGCGGCGAGCCGTGCTGCACGACGAGCTCCTGCACCAGCACCATGCCGTTAGGCAGCTTGTGCCGCCACGTTGGCCACGGCTGAGTCGTGAAGTCAGCCAAATGGCGCGTACCATCGGGGTACGTTACATCCGGGGTGTAGCGCTGTGATGTTATGGCGTAACGCTGGCCGTCCACCTCCACCCACGCATCGAAGCCATTCACCAGCGTCAGGCGCCCCGTCGGCGGCGTGGTCGCCACCGTGAGCAGCGCGTGGTAGCGCCGCGTGCGCAGCCCGTCCGCTCGCCCAAAGGCGAAACCCCCAAGCCCGTCGCTCTCCAGCCACTCGGCGGCGCCGTTCATGCCAACACCTCCTCGAGTGCTCCAGCATGCGCGTGTTTGCTTGCGTGCGGTTCGCCGTCGCGTGCCGCCGCGATGTTCTCCAGGCACCTAACGACGAGCGCTGTCCATCCGGTCTGGTGGCTTGCGCCCACACCGCGACCCGTGTCGCCGTGGAAGTATTCGTAAAAGAGCACCAGATCCTTCCATGCGTCGTCCGTCGCGTATTCCGGTTGACCGCCGTGAACGGGGCGGTGCCCGTCGCCGTTCGGGACGAAGAGGCTCGCCAGCCGTGCTGACAACTCCCGCGCCACCTCACCTAACGTGAGCATGGTCCCCGAGCCGACGGGACATTCCACGCGCAGCGAGTCGCCATAAAAATGGTCGTAGCGCTCCAGCGCTTCGATCAGCAGATAGTTCACCGGAAACCAGATCGGCCCGCGCCAGTTCGAGTTGCCGCCAAATAGTCCGCTCGTCCCTTCGGCCGGATCGTACTCCACGCGGAACTCCTCGCTCCCGTGCCGAAACACGTACGGCTCCTCGCGGTGCACGCGCGATACCGAGCGGATCCCGTGCGGCGCGAGAAACTCGGACTCGTCCAGCAGGTAGCGCAACACGCGCTCCAGACGTTCACGCGACGGGATCGCCAGAAGCCGGTGGTTGTGCTCCGAGCCGTCCCCGTTAGGCGTCGAGAGATACGAGATATGCCGCGCCAGGTCCGGCCGGTTCTCCAGAAACCAGCGCGTACGTTTGGTGAAGGCAGGTAGCTTCTCGGTGAGGTCCTCTTCCAGCAGCTCACAAGCAAATAGCGGGATGAGCCCAACCATGGAGCGCACACGCAACGGGACGTAGCTGCCGTTCA
>JBFMFA010000031.1:0-12484 GCA_040753195.1 Gemmatimonadota bacterium
CGGCGACGTTTTGTATCGCCACCCATCGCCGCGCGGCGCGCCGCTCACGGCCGTGGTCAACTCCGGATTGACCTCAACAACGGTCGCCCGCTCCAGATCGCGAAATCCCGTGAGTGTGCCCGACTGGCCGATAAACGCCGCCGATCCGCGCCGAGCCGGAGTCCACGTCTGCTGATACCCGGAGTGCTGCACGTAGCGCAGCACCTGAAAGGACCAGCGCTGCTCGTTCTGTCCTTGAAACCGGATGCTCTTGAGCGGTACGCGGACCTCCAGCTCGTATCCGTAGCTCGTTAGGCGGCCTTTCGACTCGTAAACAAAATCGGGGTTGAGGTCGATGTTGGCCGGCGGGTTCCCGCCAAACGTCTGGCCGCGCGGCGTCGGCGGGCCGCCGGCATCCGTGCGCACACCGTCAGCCTGCGCTCCAAGCGGGTTGACACCGAATACAAACGCGCGCCTGCGATCGTTGAACGGATCGATCAAGAGCTGGATGTAGTCGTCGCTGTCGATGCGGTCGCGCGCCGCGAGCGTGGCGTGAACGGGGCCATGTGACTCAAAGGCACGCGCGCCGAAATACACGTCCGTCGACGTGTACCAGATGAGCACCTCGGTTGAGTCCTGCGCCGGCCGATTGTCGAGCGGCAAGTAACCCGAGAATCCCGTCAGGAGCGCTGCCCGCCGCCAAACAGCGTCACTCAAATCACCATCGATCGTGACTTGCGGCTCAAGGCGCGGCACGTCGGCCACCAACTGCCTCTGACGGCCGTGAAAAACACCTCTCTGCGACTCGGCCACCGCCGAATACATGGCGACGATACAGAAAAGCGCGCCGATGTGCGCGCGTCGAAGATTAAACACGAACAGTTATCCCCACGGTGCTCGGCCTCGCTGGTTGACTTGGCGAGGCGGAGATTACGCCCCCGCACTGCGGCGTGCGAGTGTGACTAGCTCTTCGAAGGCCGCGGAGCCGGTGGAGTGGGGTGCGTGCTACGCAACGTGCTATCGGTTACGCCAGGCGCATCGGCGGTGCGCTTCTGCACTTCCTTGCGAGCGCTATCAGCTAAGGCCGTGTTCTTCGTGGCCTGCGCAACCATGAAAATGCCGAACCACGGCGATGCATGCGTGGGCGCTGCCTGCGCGGCTTCACGATACAGACGCAGTGCCTGAGGGAAATCTTTGGCCCGATACGCGGCGTTTGCCTTGTCGAGCGAGGCCCGAGCCGCCACCGGAAGGCCAGGCAACGCGGGGCCGCCGGTACCAAGAGGGGGGTGCCCTTCAGGAAGGTTCTCGGCGGAAGGCTGCGTTCCAGAGAGGGGAATGCGCGGACCTTCGTCTTCCTTGCATGCGACGACGAGAACACTCGCTCCGAGAGCGAACGCTGCCGCGAGAGGCCTAGAAACGATAACTGAGCGCCACATACGCCTGAGAGGACCGAGTTCCGATGCCGCTTTCACGATAAGCCGAAAGCAAAATGTATATCGACCGCCCGAGGCCTGCATCGGCCGAGATCTCGTTCCAGCGGATGTTGGGCCGCGCGAGCGAGTCGGCCAACGTGCGGTCGCGTCGCAGCCCGGTCGTTCCTTCGATATGTAGTGAGCCGAATGGTGTGAACTCGAGCGATCCCGAAGCGAGGGACCCGCGCGTCACGTCACCGTCGTACGACGTGGCCCGTCCGCGAAACCCCAGCTGCAGACGCGTTAGGCGCGATACGCTGAACGTTCCGGTGTACGATTGCGCCGAACCGGCGGATCCTCCGCTGCTGCGGCGCGCGTCGGCGCTCACGCGGATCTTCCCCAGCGCGGAATACGACGCGCCGCCCCACGCGCCTTGCCGGAACGAGTCGTCGAACTCGATCTCCGGAGTGAGGAAATCGCGATAGAGTCGAACGCTGCGGCGGCTGTCGTAGCCAACATTGAGCTGGAAGTCGCGCGTGACACCGACACGCAGCATAGCGAAGGTCGACGTTGGTACGACCGACGCCTCTTCGGCGTCGCTTTTCCAGCCACGATTGACGTCGAGTTCCTGTGCTGCGTACCACGAGAAGCGCGGCGAAGTGAACATCGATGCGAGGTACGCGAACTCGCGGTCGATCTCCCCATGCGCGTAGGATCCGATCGCGCCGAGCGTCGTAGACCATGCGGGCGACGTGTTGGTTTCGTTATGCAGCTGCACGTAGGCGCCGTATTCCCGAACGTCGCTGGACAAGCCGAAGGTCGTTGCTTCGGGCTGGCTGCCGCCGAAAGCGCCGACGCCCCAACGTCGCTGATTCACGTCGAGCGCGACGCCGTCAAAGATGCCGATTGATGAGAGGGCAGTGGAGAATTGACGTCCGACGGCGAGGCGCGTGCCCGAGCGTGTGGTCACGTCGACAGCGCCTTGATACACACGCGTCACGCTCGCATTGTCTGCGCTGGCACGGCGATCTTGATGCGCGCGTACGTCCAGCGTTAGGCCGATCGGCGTGCCGTTCATCTGGTGACCATCGACCCTGACGTCGAACGCGGGGCGGATGAGCACAGCGGCGGGGCCTAAGCCCGGATCGGAGCGCAGATAGCGGATGCCGATTCGGCCGCGAACTGGGCGCGCATGCGACTGACGCTGCGACCGCGTCCCAACACTGCTTGCCGGCACTCTCGCCGCGATCATGCTCGGCTCGGGTGCGGTGGGTTCATATCGAGCGGAGTCGCCGACGGCGATCGGCTGAGTGCTCTTGACCAGACGGCACGACGAGCGGCTGGATGACACGTACTCGACCACCAACTCAGCGACCAGCGAGGGACCGCGCATGACGTCGAGGTGCGTTCCGACCTTCAAACCATGCTTGGTGCCGGCATCCAGGTATACGGATGACCCGCTGAGGTAGCTGACGCGGGCCCACGCCACTGCGGCGTTAGGCAACGTCGCCTGGCGCACGGTGCTCTCGACACGCTCAGTCTGCGTAGGAGCGGCCGCGGCACGAGGGGCCTGCGCCACCGCTCGAGCGGGGGGTGCAACGCTCGGAGTCACGCTCGCCACCGTGCGACGCGGTGTGAGGCGTGCCGGCGGGATGCGCCGTACGGCGATGAACGTCGCAGGACGCGATGCGCCAATCAGACGTGTCTTGGGGACCCGGAGGGAATCCGAAAGCGACAGCCGTCCCACATCTTGTGAATTGACGGTGGGGCGGCGCAGCCGCTCTTGCTTTGGAGGTGTCAGCGCCGATTGCGCTTGCGCGGTGCCTAACGCAGTGACGACGATCAAGCCGCACATCGCGACAACACGACGTAGCATCAATCGCCCTGCGGGTGGCACGCGTAACACGACGTGCTGGCGTACTGGTACCCGCTTTTGCCTTTGTGGTCGTTGTCCACCTTGGTCTTGTCACTATGCTGGTGGCAGAGAATACACTCGAAGACCTTGAAGTTGGTCGGGTTGACGTGGCAGTCGGCGCACGTGGTCCATTTGCCTCGGTGCTTACCGGAGTAGATCGGGAAGAACTGGCCGTCATGATTGAAGGTCGCGCCTAACCACTGATTGGTGGTGTGGCAGGATCCGCAGTCAGTGCTGAATCCGGACGTCGAGTGTCTGGGGTTCGTCGTGTTGTTGTAGTCAGTCAAGTGACACGACACGCACGTCGTCGGCTTGTTGTTGTAGACCTTGTCGGCGTGGCAGTCGAGGCACGTCGCGCCGATATGTGCGCCGGTGAGCGGGAAACTCGTCTGATTGTGGTTGTAGGTGCCGGGCTTCCACCCAGGGTTCATCGTGTGGCAGCTCGTGCACGCTGGCGAGAAGCCCGCCTGCACGTGATGCGGATTCGTCGTGCCATTGAAGTCGGTTTGATGGCAGCTGATGCACGTGGTCGGCGTTCCCTTGTACACGCCGTTCACGTGACAAGAGGTGCACGCTACCGCGAGGTGCGCTCCTGCCAGCGGGAATGCCGTCGTGCTGTGATCGAACTTGGCGCCTAACCACTGCGACGAGCTATGACACGACTCGCACGCCGTCGAATATCCGAGCGCAGCGTGGTTTGGATTGGCTGTCCCGTTGTAGTTGGCGAGGTGGCACGACACACACGTCGTCGGCTTCCCCTTGAATACGTTATCGGAGTGACACGCTGCACACGTCGCGGTCATGTGCGCGCCGGTCAGTGGGAAGAGCGTCTTCGAGTGGTCGAAACCTGCGCGCCAATCAGTTGTTGAGTGACACGACTCGCACGTCTGTGGGAAGCCGCTCGCCGCATGGCTCGGGCTCCGGGTCGCGTTGTAGTCGGAGAGGTGACACGACACACACGTCGTCGGCTTGCCGTCGTATACGCGATCGGCATGACAATCGGCGCACGTCTGCGCGAGGTGCGCCCCCGTCAACGGAAATGAGGTCGCGTTATGATCATAGCGCGCCCCCGTGAAAGTCGCCGTTGTGTGACACGACTCGCAGGCCGTGCTGAATCCAGCAGCGCCGTGCGGTGTCTTGGTCGTCGCGTTGTAATCAGTCTGGTGGCATGAGACGCACGTCGTCGGCTTCCCGCGGAACACGCCGTCGCCGTGGCAATCGGCGCAGGTTGTCGCGAGGTGCGCCCCCGTTAGGGGAAAGCGCGTTGCGGCGTGATCAAAGATCCCGCCCGTCCATGTCGTCGTGCTCGAATGGCACGTCTCGCACGTCGTTGGGAATCCGGACGTAGTGTGCGGCGGCTGCGTTGTGGCGCTGAAGTCTGCCATGTGACACGAGCCGCACGACATCGCCTTCCCCTTGTACACCTGATCCGCATGACACCCGGAGCACGACACCGCGTTATGCGCACCAGTCAGCGGGAAGCGCGTCCTGCTGTGATCGTAGACCGTACCACGGTACGACGCCGTCGTATGGCACTCGGCGCAGTTCGTTGAGAAGCCGGCATTGACGTGGCGCGGGCTCACGGTGGCATCGTACTGCGGTTGATGGCACGACACGCATGACTGACTCTTGCCGGCGTAGACGCGATCGCCATGACAGTCAGCGCACGTTGTCGTTATGTGCGCGCCCGTGAGCGCGAACTTGGTATCGGTACTGTGGTCGAACTTGGCGCCCGCGAACGTCTGTGTCGTGTGGCACGTCGCGCACGAGGTTGGGAAACCACCGTGCGGTGGGTTCTTGGCGGCGTCGTACTCAGGCTGGTGACAGGAAACGCATTGACTGCTTTTTCCGGTGAAGACCTTGTCGGAATGACAATCGGCGCACGTCTGCGTGAGGTGCGCACCAGTGAGCGGGAAGGCGGTTCGCGAATGATCGAACCCCGCACCCGACCAGGTAGCGGACGTGTGACATGACGCGCAATCTGTGCTGAACTTCGCGGCAGCATGGTTAGGCACCGTGGCGCCTCGATAGTCCTCCAAATGGCAGCCCGCGCACTGGGTGGGCGTGTTCACGAACTGGTGCCCGCCCGCCGGAGCGGGCGCGTGACAGGCAGTGCAGTCGGCGCCCGCGTGGGCGCCACGCAACGGGAAGCGCGTGAGCTCGTGCGTGCGCTGCATCGTCGCGCGGTCGAGGAATGAACGCGTCGTGTGACAGGTGCTGCACGTCGTCCCGAGCTCTCCCTTGTGCACGTCCTGGTGACACGACGCGCAGGTCGTTGAGGCTTTGGCGAATTCGAGCGATGTGTGGCATGAGCCGCACGATACCCGTTCATGCGCGCCGTCGAGCGGGAAGGTGCGAGGTGCGTGCTGGAACGACGTGGCGACCTTGATCGACTTCCAGCCGTTCGCGGTGTGGCACGTGCCGCACGCGTCCTTGATGACCCCGTGCGGGTTCTCGGTCGATTGAGCGCCGGCGGAGGACATCGCCAGGAACAACGCGACGAGACTGCCTAACGCGAGGCGCGGCGTCATGCGGGGTTCCCCGGGATGCGGCCGCCATGGCACGATTCACACTTCGTCGATACGCCCCTGTAGATCGTGACAGTAGAGCCGCTCACATCGCGCGACTGCGTGTGACAGGCGCCGCACGCCGTTTTCGCGTGCGCACCCTCCAGCTTGAACGTCGAATGCCGGTTGTGATCGAAGCGCGACGCTGGCGCGAACTCCTCCACGCCGTGACACGCCGCGCAGTCGCCGCGATCGGCACGCGCCGTGAACTGTTTGCCGTGCGGCGTCTCATGACAGGCGGCACACATCGAGCGCTGTTCGCCAAAGGGCAGCTTCGGCACGTTACGCGCGCTCAATAGCAGTGTGCTCGACGCGTGTGTCGACGTCATCGCGCGATGGCACTGCCCGCAGGGAACGGCGCGGTGCGCTCCCTCCAGCTTGAATGTGAACGCGTCGTGCCGCGCGATGTCGACGCTGGATGGATGGAATGCGGTCGCAGAGTGACAGGATACGCAGCCCGCGAGATTCGCCGTTTTCTCGAAGACACCCGCGTGCGCGTCGACGTGACATGACGTGCACGTCGCGTCGAGCGTGACCGCCACGCTGGCGGTGCCTAACGATCTCGTCTTGGCGTGTGCCGGCAGACCGGACCGCTTCGCCCCGTGGCACGCGCTGCACGGCACGGCTGCATGACGCCCTTCCAGCGGCAGCTTGAGTGAGGCGTGTTGGGTCGTCGTGAATATGCTCGGCACAAAGCCGCTTACCGCGTGACACGACTCGCACGCTCCTGCGTCTGTGCGCGCCGCAAGCTGACCGGCATGTGCGTCCGCGTGGCAATCCGTGCAGCGTGAGTACGCCATGCGAATGCGTCCGGCGCGCACCGCCTTACCTGCTTTCGTCGTTACCTGCACGGGGGAGTGGCACGCGCTGCACTTCACCCCCATGTGTTTTCCCTCGAGGGCGTAAGCAGTCTCGCGGTGCTTCGCGACGGTAAACGTGGACGGCAAGAAGCCCTCAACGCGGTGACAGGAGGCGCAGTCCTGCGGGTTTCCCCCAATCTTCCCTTCACCTGCATGAGGATCGCTGTGACACGCGCCGCAGGTCGTATACGGGGGATCCTTGATTGTCAGGTTTTTAGCGTGACATGCCTCACAATTCACGGCAGCGTGCTTGCCGCGCAGCGGATATCGCGTCGCAGCATGGTTGAATTCGCGTTTATCGATGATCCCAAAACCGCGCGTGACATGGCATCCGCTGCACTCGCCGGTCAGCTGTCCTTTGTGCGGGTCGCTGTGACAGGCGGAGCAGTCCTTGAACGGCACCGGTTTGAAAACCGGGATTGGCTCACCCTTCGCGTCAGTGCGCAGAGCCAGCTTCTTCACCAAATGACAGGCGCTGCACTCGACGTCGACGTGCTTACCGGTCAACGGATAGTCTGACTTCGCGTGATCGAACTTCGGCGCGTCTTCCCAGGTCTCCGTTGTGTGACAGGTCTCGCATCGGACGTCGAGCTTCCCGTTATGCACGTCGTCGTCGCGGTGACACGAATTGCAGGTCGTCTCGAGCCCCACCCAGCCAGCGCCGTTCTTACGCGGCGAGAGCTGCGCGGACTGCGACACGCGGTATTTCCCCGTGTGGCAGCCCTCGCACTTCTCGGCCGTGTGTTTGCCGTCGAGTGGCCAGCCTGCTTTGTCGTGATCGAACTTCGACGCGGCACCGCCATCCCAGGCGATCATTTGAAAGGCTGCTCCCGCATGATCGGGGTGACAGCTCGCGCAGTCTTTCTTCGTCTGGCGCACTTCCCGTCCGTGCACGCCGCGACCACGCTCGGTGAGCCAGCGAATCTCTTTATGGCAGTTGAGGCAGAGCTGCGTCATCGGCTCGCGTCGCACGCCATGACATGAGGCGCAGTTCGTCGCTCCCTCCAGCGACTGGTGCGCACGCGCGAGCGGCCCCGGGGAGATTTGTGCGCCGAGGCGCGAAGAGATCGGGAGTGAGAGCGGGAGCACCAGTAGGAGGAGAGCGCTTCTGCTCATCCGGCGTATGCAGCTTCCCGCGGGATCGGAACGTCCTTCTGCACGATGCGTACACCCAGGCGTTCGAGGAACGTGTACGGGGCGTCGCCACCGATCCGAATTACCACGTAGTCGTTAGGGAGTATGGTTGTCTCACCATTGACGTCCAGCACGACCACGTCCTTGCGGATCTCTCGCACGGTGCTCTTGTAAATCGGCCGTACTCGTTTCGCCGCCACGGCGGCGTCAAACTTGGCTCGGTTGCGCTCTTTGACTCGGCTGAGCGTCTCGCCACGATAGGAGAGCAGCACCTCCGTGTTCGCTTGATTGGCCAGCCCGAGGACGGACTCCACGGCACTGTCGCCTCCACCAATGACGAGCACGCGCTGACCGGCAAAGGCTTCCATCTCCACGATGTCGTAGAAGACCTTGTCGAGATCTTCGCCGTCGACGCCAAGTCGCCGCGGAGAACCGCGTCGTCCCAGGGCCAGAACGACACGCCGCGCGCGAACTTCGCCGTTAGGCGTCGCCACGCGAAATACGTCCCCCTCACGCTGCACCATCTCCACCTTCTCGCCCGTCCGGACCATGAGTCCGGTGTTCGCGACGATGGTCTCCCAGACCTGCAGCAGCGTCTCCTTCGACGCATCGGCGACCCAGAGATCGCCAATGAGCGGCATCGCGACAGGTTCAGCGAGCAGGAGCTTGTGGCGCGGGTACTTACGCACGGTGTCCGAAAGCGTGCCTTGCTCGAGGAGCACGTAGTTCAGCTCGCGACGCAGGGCTTCGAGGCCCGCGCTCAACCCCGCCGGGCCGGAGCCAACGATCGCGACATCGTACACGCCGTTAGGCGCGGCCGGGGCCCCCGCGAGGGAGGCCGCCACATGATCGACCGCGATCTTCCCTTCGTTGATCGCATTCTTGATCAGCCCGCGACCCCCCAGCTCGCCGACGATATAGAGACCGGCAACGTTGGTCTGGAAGTTTTCGTCGAGCAGCGGCACACGGACACGATTTACCGCGCTGCCGGCGTTCATCGAGATCGCACCAACCGGACAGGCACCCGCGCATTCCCCGTGGCCTTTGCACAACGCGTTGTCGACGACGGCGAGTTTCCCGTGCAGCGCAATCGCGCCGGGCTCGGGGCAGGCAGCGACGCAGGTGCCACATCCAACACACATGTCAGCGCGCACGAGCGCCTTGAGCGCGGCCGCCGGAGTGCCTTCAGCCTCGTCCGCGACAACCGCTGCGGAGACGACTTCGAAGATCTGCTGCGGAATCCCGCACTTTGGACAGAACGCAGAGCCGTTAGGCACCGACGCCTTGCAGCGGGCACATGATCGCCCGTTAGGCGCCGCCGCCGCGGCGCGAGGTGCCGGGGCTCCACCACGCTTGCGCAAATGCAGCCAGACAAAAACAGCCGTCAGGCCGAAAAAGCCGAGCGTGGTCAGCAGCATTTCCATCGTTCTACCAAAACCACGTCGCGCCAACCGCGACCACGACTGCCACGTGAATCACGACCGCGATCAGTGCCGTGAACGCGAACGGCCGATGCGCGACGTGCCACCAGTGGAGCACGCGCCGCGTTTCCTCGAGCATCCGCGCTTGTTGATCGAGCGAGATTTCGCGGCTTGCGAGCTTCAGCGCCTCTTTCAGCGATGCACGACTGACGCGCTGCCTCCCTCTGGACATGGCCTGCCATTGCGCGGCGAGATGGCGCGTCATGCGCCAGCGCACGATATCGTTCGTCAGCATGCGCCGCGCGGCAGCGAGCAGTCCGCCGCGGTGGGAGTCGCTGGAGCCCACTCGCAGACTGCGTTCAACCTCGGCGGCTGCGAGACCTGTGGTCGCGGCAATCCGATCGACGAGGGCGCGTCGCTGGGCGGCGACTTCGTCACGCGTGAGCTCCACACCGCTTTTCGCTCTCGGGATGCGCGTGTACACGTAGCGGCCGATCAGACCACTCGCCCAGACGATCATCATCGCGGCGAAGCCGAAGCCGATCACGCCCGACGAGCGCCACGCGGCGTGGATGGTGAGGAGCAGCGGTAATGCGAGGGCCGCAGCCACATGAACGTCGAGCCACTTTGCAAGGCTGCCGGTAAACGCCAGCGCCTTCCACCGTTTGCGCAGTGGATAGAGCAGGAGCAAAAAGAAGATGAGCACCGCGAGGATTCCGGCGCTCTGTCCGATATACCCTGACGGCCGCAGCCAGGCGTGCCACGGGTGCCTAACGCGAGTTGCGAGGTCGGCGGCGTAGTACGGCGCGCCGAGGATGTTTATCGCGGCGAAGATGCCTGCGACGATGGCTACGGGCAGCGCACCGGTGCTGCGCTTGGCGGCCGTGGCTTCAACGCGCGGGGCGTCACCTGCAGCGCGCGAGGAGACTCGTTGCGGCGGTGGCGAAGGTGCCGGCGAAACCGGCGCAACTCGTGCAAGATTCGATGCAGGCATATGTGCGATGCGAGCCGCAGCTCGCGAATCGGTCATTTCCGGTCCGACACAGAGACCGATTGACACTCAGCTCACGTGAGACGTGCAACATGTGGTTGCGCGCGCTCGCCTTCTGTGCGCCAAGTCGCAAATCGATGCCGTGTCAAAGCTCGGCGGAGCCTTACGCGAATGACGAATTGCGGGCCGAGGCTGTCACGCCGCTCTGTCAGCGATTCCCCCACGCCCCCATGACTGGATCATGAACACACTCGAGCCGCCGCTCGTTAGGGGCGCTCAGCACTAACAAAGTGCCGGACGCGCTCCCCTCCTAAACCGCTTCACGGCGATGGTTCCCTCAGTGACTGCGATGATCGAGCCGCTGAAACGAGAGGAATCTGTGAATTGCTCGCACTGCACGCGGATCGGCGCTCGTTAGGCGTACCTCGGCGCCGCGCGGCAGCTCACGGTACGTGAAACGAATGGCCGCGGACAGCGCCCGCATGCTATCCACACCAGGAATGTCATGCGCGCCATGCACCATTTCGGAAAGGGAATAGTCTCCGGCGGTAAAGCGCTTGGCGACGTCCTGCATATGCGCTCTGATCACCCGCACCCCAGCCGAGTCGTCGACGTCGCGCTGTAACTCGATGCGTCCGCCGTCGTTGAGCGACTCGAAGACGTGCGAAGACGTGTATTGATCGACACCCATAACCGCACGGCCACGCTCCTGCAGCGCGCGAAAGGCGCTGTCACTCTTCGCCGCCTGCGCCGGAAGCGCGGCCCCGTACAACAAAACGAGCGCAAAAAACGCACGCATGGTTACCCCTCCTGCTTGCTCCATTCAAAGAAGATCTTCGTTAGGCCGATGAACGCCACGACCGCGCCACCTACCGACATCAACAGCCCCGCGATGACGTGGTCGCTCTTCGATGGGAGTCCAGGGAATGGCGGCGCCAGTTCGTACGTTCCGAAGAGCGGATGTTGACTATACACCAGAAAGCCGGCCACGCCGAACATCACTGGGCTAAACATGAGTCCCAGCACCAGGTATCCGATTCGCAGCGCGGGGACAAACCGGGGATGCGCCGGCTCCGCCAGCACCAAGGGCCACCAGAAGAGCAACCCACCGGCAAGCCAAATCAGATCGATTGCGAACGAGCCGATCTGTGTCGCCATCAAGTCGTCGACGATCGCCGGGACGTGAGTGAACAGGACGGCGGCATTGAGTGCGATAAGCGCCGCGGCCGGCGCGGTCAGCTTGCGCAGGACTCGCGCGGCGAGGTGGTCGCCGCGCAGCAGGGCAAGGGCGTCGCCGCTGACCCCCCGCAAAAGCAGTGGTGCAGCGACGAGCGCGATAAGCTGGAACTGCAGCATGTGCACAAAAGCCAGATAGCCGGCGCCTAACGCTCCAAGCGGCCAATCCAGCGCCAACCAGAGAACGAAAAGACCGCCGACCGTCGCCGGATGAACCGCGTTGGCATGTCCGGCTCGCCGTGCCCCCGCTCTATTCCAGCTCCACAGCGCGAATCCAACGGCGAGGACGAACAACCATACGCCCGGGTACGGCTTCCACTGCCAGGTCCAGGCCGTGTTTTGCGCCGAACACCACCATTGCATACGCGGTCGTCCCTAACGAGTAAGCGTCGCGCGCGATAGCGCGAGCACCGAATCAAGCTGCGCGTACGTCACGATGCTGGCCAGCGCGGTGACGCGACCGCGCCGCGCAAAGTGCAGCTCCACCGCTGCCGCGCTACCGGCCCGCATGGTCTCGGGTGCGCCTTCAAGCATCACATGGATACCACCTGGGCGCATTTCCAGCATGCCGCCGGCGGGAACCTCCACAAATGAAATGGACTGCATGCTCGCGCTCCCGCTCGTCGTTGTCGTCGCATGCAGGGTCGCCATGGCGCCGCCGATGATCGAAACGCTGCGCAGTGTATCTGGCGCCGTCGAACCGTTGAGTACATTGAGGTACATCGCCCCGCCGCGTCCGTCGGCGGCAACTGCAATCACGAGCGGCGCGATGGCGAGCGACGCGCGGCCGCCTAACGAGCCGCCGCCATGAGCCGCGTGTGCCGCACCCGTGGAAGCCGCCGTAGCGGTGCTGTCGGCTACGAGGCGCGGCAGGTCATGGGCCCAGTCCTCCTGCCGCGTCCCAAACGGATACACGACTCGAGCGACGTTGTCACGTCCAAACGCGAATACCTGAGCCGCGTGCCCAAC
>JBFMFA010000032.1:0-12400 GCA_040753195.1 Gemmatimonadota bacterium
GAATGCAGGTTCGATCAGTCGACGCGAGCGCCGCCCGCGATGCGCTCGATGCTGGTGTCGATCTCCTCGTTACCGCTGATCCGACCGTGGTCTCCTACGCTGCGCGACGCAACGAGTATCAGTCGCTGCAGCTTCCGTGGGATCACACGTATGTGGTGCTTGCGACGGAGAATACAGCCCCTGACGCCAACAACAACTTTCGCCTAACGCTCGCCGAACTCGTAGCAGACGCTGTTCGTGCCGACTCACGTATTCCCGAGCGTCCGTTCTGGTGGGAGGTGACGGATCAGTGCCCGGTAGTCGCGACGGCCTCCCGGCACGGGTCCAGATCGTCGCGCGTTGTGTACCCTAGCGACGACCGTGTCGCGCAGGATCTCGCCGAGCGGCTCGTCGCACTCGCCGGCAGTCGCTCGGCGCGTGGCGTCGACAGCGTGCTGAATGCGGTTCCGGGATTGTTGCGAGACGGCGATCGGGTGACAGCTGCCGCGATAGCGCCGCGCGCGTTTGCCGAAGCGCTGCGTGCAGGAGGCGATCTCGCGTATGTGCTGCCGCTTGGGCGGACTGCGGCGGTACCCTGCGAGGCGCGCGAGAGGTTACTGCGCGCGGTACCTTGGGTGCAGTCAATAGTACCGTTGCTCGATATTCGCAAGAGCATACTCGTTAGGCGCGACCGAGTAGGAATACGCGTGAGCCTGGATGGCAGCGTGCACATCCTCGCTGGCCCGGTCGCGAAGCCATGACGTTTCGCAGCCGCCTGCTCCTGGCCTTTGCCGCCGCCGCACTCTTGCCACTGCTGCTGTTGGCGGGAGGAATTCGACGTCAGCTCGAGACGCGTTTGACCACACAATACGCGCGGCGTGTCGAGGCACTCACGGCCATCGTGCGAGAGGACGTGGCACGAGAGAGCGCCTTGATCGCGTCGCGCTTGGCCAGTCTCACCCAAAGAGTCCAAGACGACAATCGGCTCCGTCTGGCCATGGTGCACGCCGTGCCCTCGGAGCGTACCTATCTGTTGGACTACGCGGAGCAGGTCATGCGCCTAACGGGGCTGTCGATGCTCCAAATTCAGGACGACGCCGGGCGCATCGTAAGCTCCGGACATTTTCGTAATGAGTATGGTCGCCTCGAGCCAGAACTCACGCGGCTGCTGAGCAGCGTGCAAGACGGCGCGGCTCTGGTGCGTACGCGCACGCCCGAGGGTCCTCAGCTCGTTTTGGCGCGCGTCGACTCGGTTCGCGTCGGTGGTCGGCGTTTCACTCTGGTAGGTGGAACGAAAGTCGACAGCGCGTTTTTCCAACGACTCGCTCGCGACGGCGAGTTCGATATCTCATTGAGCCTGCCGGACAGCACATCCGTTAGCGACGTCGCTGCGTCACGTGGTACGGCGGCGCCGCTTTCCCTCCCCTATGTGGGAAATGCCGTTGATTCCGCGCGGTTGCTGTCGGCGCCGCTGACGATCGCCCATTCGTCGGCTGAGCTGGACGCCTTGCGCACCGATGTCGATCGTTGGTTTCTCGCAGCTGTGGCGTTGGCGATCGTTGCTGCCCTCGCGTTAGGTGCCTGGCTATCGGCGCGTCTGAGTCGCCCGCTCGCGGACCTTGCACAGGCAACCGCGTCGCTCAACCTGGAAGGCCCCGAGGTGGCCGTCGCAGTTGAGCGCGATGACGAGATCGGCGTCGTCGCCCGCAAGCTCGCCGCGACCTCGCGACGGCTCCGCGCGAACGCCGCGAAGTTGCGCGACGCCGAGCGTCTCGCCACGGTTGGTGAAATGGCGCGCCAGGTGAACCACGATATCAAGAACGGCTTGATCCCCATCCGCAATGTTGTGCGACATCTCGCCCAAGTGCAGGAGCAGCAGCCACAAGAACTGCCCGCCATATTCGCTGAGCGCCGTTCGACACTGGAGTCGAGCCTTGGATATCTCGACATACTCGCGCGCAACTACGCGCGATTGTCGCCTCAAACCGAGAGGCGTACGTTCGACGCCAATGCCGTGATCGGCGATGTGGCACGTGCGGCAGCTGGCGGCGGTGCTCCTGTTCACGCGCGCCTGCAGTCCGACCTGCCGCCGGTACTTGGTGATCCGGTAACCTTGCGTCGTATCCTCGACAACCTTGTGCGCAACGGCGTCGAGAGCCTAACGCGACCCAATGGCAGAGTGACGATCACGTCAGCGCGGAGCGGCGACGCGGGAGTGCGGGTCACGGTTGCTGACACTGGGCGCGGCATGACAGCGGAAGAGCTGTCCCGTGCCTTCGATGATTTCTACACGACCAAGAACGGCGGCGTGGGCCTGGGTCTGTCCGTCGTCCGTCGCCTAACTACCGACATTCATGGCACGCTTCGCGTTGAGAGTGAGCCTGGCGGCGGAACAACCTTCACGATCGATCTTCCGGCCGCTGGAACGATCAAGGGGTCAGACCCCATGCAATTGGATTCACGACACCCTGATCGCGTCCATGGGGTCTGACCCCTGATCTGATGACCACTGTTCTGATTGTAGACGACGTTCGGCCGATGGCTGAGCAGTATGCGTACGACCTGAGGCGCCTCGCGCGTTTCGAAACGCTCACAGCTTTCGACGGTGACGCGGCGCTCGAGACTCTCGCTCGTGAAAGTGTCGACTGTGTCGTACTCGACCTCGAGATGCCTGGGAAGGACGGTTTTGCCGTGCTGCGCGCGATGCGCGATCGCGGCCTCGATGTGCCTGTCATCGTCTACACGGGAGCTGGCAACTACGAGCGCTGCGTGCAAGCCATCCAGCTGGGCGCCCACACGTTCATCGACAAAAGCGATCCCGTAGAGCGCGTCGCCCGCGAAGTGGAGAATGCCATTGAGCGCCGCGCGCTCATCAACGAAGTTGCCACGCTCCGTCGTTATGCGGCCGAAGACTCGGCGCTCATCGGCGGCAGCGCAGCCATGAAGAAACTGAAGGACGCCATCGCACGCGTCGCCCCGATTCCAAGCACCGTGCTTATCGTCGGCGAGAGCGGTTCCGGTAAAGAGCTGGTCGCGCGCGATGTACATCGGTTGAGTGGCGTCAGTCGCGAACGCGAGCCGTTTGTCGCGGTGAACTGCGCTGCGCTCCCCGAGACATTGGTAGAGAGCGAGCTATTCGGTCACGAACGTGGTGCGTTCACCGGCGCCCATGTTACACGCAAGGGCGCGTTCGAAGCCGCGGGTAAAGGGACGCTCTTTCTCGACGAGATCGGCGAGCTGCCGCCAGCGGCGCAGGCGAAGCTGCTGCGCGTGCTCGAGGAACGTCAAGTCGTTAGGATCGGCGCAACAAAGCCGATCCCAGTTCCTGCGCGCGTGATCGCCGCGACGAACCGCGAGCTTGCCGAGGAAGTGGTCGCGGGACGATTTCGCCAAGACCTGCTTTATCGGCTGGAGGTGCACCTGCTGCGCGTGCCGCCGCTGCGCGAGCGACTTTCGGATCTGCCGGAGCTCGTAGACCATCTGCTGCTGGTGACGTGCGAGCGCTTCGGCATGCGACGCAAACGCATGACCGCCGAGGCGTTGGCTCAGCTGGCCGCGTACGACTGGAAGCGGAATAATGTGCGCGAGCTGCGCAACATCGTGGAGCGAATGGTGATCGCCACTGACGGCGACACGATCGGTGCAGAACAAGTCCCTGAAGAGGTCATGGGACAGAGCAAGCCTGCTGCGTTAGGCAATGGCCGGTCGTTCGTGGAGCTCAAGGCTGAAGCCGAGCGCCAAATTGTGGTGGCCGCGCTCGAACGCAACGAGTGGCACATCACGCGGACCGCGCAGGAGCTTAGCCTGGCCGACCATGCAAGTTTGCTCAAGATCATGCGCCGTCACGGCATCAGCAGCCGCTGACAACGGGGTGTCCGCGCGGACACGTCCCCGCGCCTAAAACGTGTCCGCGCGAACACGATCTGACGAACGCACAAACAAGTCGCGGACATATCTCGTTGACCGGCATGTAGTTACAGGGTCGCGTTAGGCCTGGGAGGACCTGGGTCCGCGCTTGCGCTATGTGGTGGCCGTCAACCACCACTGCGCCTCAGGCGCACCGCAAGGAGGATTGTATGAAACGTGTTGCGCTCGCCGCTCGCCCAGTCAAACACTCGTATCTGGCGGGCTTTTCAATCGCCGCTTTCGCGCTCGTCGCAACGACGGCGTGTGGCAAGAAGACGGACGAAGTTCAGAGCGACTCCGTTGTTACTCCGACGTCAGTTTCAACAAACGTCGACTCCGGGACCGTCACGCCGACTGTTCCAGTCAACGTCACGTTTGCCGAAGCAGAGTCGGTATACAAGGAACGCCGTTATGCGGACGCGACGGCGATGTTCGATTCGTACGTCCAACGCAAGCCGGAGAACGCATACGGCCACTACATGCTCGGCCTCTCCGCATGGAAAGCCGGCGAACTCGATCGCGCGCGCAGCGCCTTCGAGAAGTCGCTGGAGCTGGATCCCAAACACGTCAAGACGTTGCTCAACTTGAGCCGCGTGTTGATCGAACAAGGAAAGCCAAAAGAAGCGCTGACGCACGTGACGAGCGCCGTGCAGCTTGATTCGGCTTCTGGCGACGTGCATCGCATGATGGGCCGCGTGCGCACCGAGCTGCGTCAGCCTAACGAAGCCGTGGAGTCGTATCGCGTCGCGCTGTCTCTGGAACCAGGCGACGTCTGGTCCATGAACAACATGGCACTCGTGCTGATTCACCAAGGTCGGTTTGACGAGGCGCTGCCGCCGCTCGCGCGGGCGGTGCAGCTCGATTCGAGCGCCGCCGTCTTCCACAACAACCTGGGCATCGCGCTCGAGCGCACGGGTCACTATACGATGGCCTCGGAGTCCTATCGCAAGGCGCTGTCGGTCGACAGCAGCTACACCAAAGCATCTGCTAGCCTAACGCGAGTCGAGCAGCGGATCGAGGATTCGTCCGTGACGCCGATCAATCTCGCAGAGTTGGCCGCGACGTTCGATCGTGAGATTCGCGCGGCCGTGGTTGTGCGCCAGCCGTAACGTGGGACGCCGTGAAGTCGGGTAGCCATGAGATCCTACTCATGGCTACCCAGCGCGCAAAGCACCTAACAGGTGTTCGTCGCATTTGCGCCGAGGCAATTCTCGACGCACTTTCGAGCTCGGCGGTCGGCACTCACGTGCGCGGCTCTCGTGATCAAGAACTCGCGGAATCGACATGGCACTGTCCCTCTCGTTTGACATGAAGTACGCGATCCGTTCGCTCACTAAGCGACCCTTCTTCACAACGGTCATCGTCTTGACGCTCGCGCTTGGGATCGGGAGTAACATCGCGATCTTTAGCGTCGCGAACGCCGTGTTGTTCCGCGCCTTGCCATTCCAGGATCCCGAGGAGTTGGCGTTCGTGTGGACGCGACTGCCAGCGACGAACGTCGCTCGCTCGCTTGTGTCCGGACCCGACTTCCAGGATTACCAGCGCGAGACGACGCAGTTCGAAGGCTTTGCCGGCGCCGTGGCGATCCCCGGCACTCTCACCGGAGACGGACCCGCGGAGCGGATCACTAATGCCTACGTCACCTGGAACCTCTTCGAACTGCTAGGCATCCGGCCAATCCTCGGTCGAGCACCCGTTGCGGAAGACGCGTTTCCGATTGACCCAAAGGCGTTCGGCAGTCCGAACCCAGACCTGCCACCTGGCAAGGTGGTCTTGACCTATGAGCTGTGGCAGCGGCGCTTCGGCGGCGATCGATCGGTCATCGGCCGCACCATCCAGATGGACGGGTGGGGCTCGGTCGTGCTCGGCGTGCTGCCGCCGAACTTTCGTATCTACCTACCTCCCGACGCGGGAATGCCGACCGATATCGATGCTTGGGGTGTCCTGCCGAGCAACATCGGTGACTTCGCGCGCGATGCGGCTTGGCTCACGGTGGTGACGCGGCTCAAGAACGGCGTGACGCTGGAGCAGGGCCAGCGCGAGATGGATCGTATCGCGGCGCGGCTGCGCGAAGTCCATCAGTTCCACAAGACGCAGAATCTCGAAATCGTGGTGAACGGGATGCATCGCGACGTAGTGAATCACGCACGTCCTGCGCTGCTCGCGTTGTTAGGCGCCGTCGGTTTTGTGCTGTTGATCGCGTGCGCCAACATCGCCAACCTGCTACTCGTTAGGGCAACGGAACGCGGGCGTGAAATTGCAGTACGCGCGGCGGTTGGTAGTGGGCGCGGTCGAATCGTAGCGCAGATGCTGATGGAGAGTCTCCTGCTTGCCGCCGGCGGCGCGATACTCGGGCTTCTGTTCGCTTGGCAGGGCATCGGTGTCATCAAAGCCCTCAGCCCGGCGAACCTACCGCGGATCGCGAACGTTGCCATCGATGCGCGCGCACTCGCTTTCGCGGTGGGAGCCAGTGTCGTGGCGGCGATTGTGTTCGGACTCGCTCCCGCGCTGCATGCGGTACGCGGAAATCTTGTCGACGGACTGCGGGAACGCGGCAGCGATAGCGGCAGCGTGCGCGGCAACAAGCTACGCACGGCGCTGGTCACGAGCGAGGTGGCACTGTCGCTCGTTCTGTTGGTCGGCGCCGGGCTCATGGTACGCAGCTTCGCGCAGCTTCAGAAAGTGAATCCCGGCTTCGATGCGCAGAACGTCGTGACGTTCAATGCGCCGCTGCAGTTCCTGAAGTACCTAACGACGCAATCGCGGGCGAACTTCGCCAACCAGCTCGGTGAACGTCTGGCCGCGATTCCCGGCGTCGAAGACGTGGGTGGCGTGACACCGTTGCCGCTCGCTGGCGGAGAGCAGTATTCGGTGGGTTCGTACGGCAAGATCGGCGATCCGGACAACGTCTACCAGGCAAACAAGGCAGACTACAAGGCCGTCCTGCCGGGATACTTCGAGGCGATGAAGATCCAGCTCGTTGCGGGGCGAGTATTCGTGAAGGCCGATAACGAAGATCAAGCGCTGGATGTCGCGATTGTCGATGCGAAGTTCGCCAAGCGTGTCTTCGGTGCGGAGAGCCCGCTCGGAACGCAGATCTTGGTTGACCATTTCAACGAGAAGACCTTCTCGCTTGAGCGCCTTCCAGTGACCATCATCGGCGTAGTGGCAGACGTCAGATCCGCGTCGTTAGCGGCTGACGGCCGCGAGACGATCTACCTGCCATATGTGTTCAACTCCTTTCTGCCGCTCACGTTCGTTGTGCGAACCACAGCTGCTTCCACGAGCCTGATCGGACAAATACGTAGTGCAGTCAGTGCGCTGGATCCCGACGTCCCAGTTGCCGAGCTCACGACGCTCCAGTCGTGGGTGACGAAGTCGATGGCGCAGACCAAGTTCCTGCTCGCGCTCAATGCCACCTTCGCCGCGTTGGCACTCATCCTCGCCTCACTCGGGCTATACGGCGTGATCTCGTATTCGGCGCGACAGCGAACGCGAGAGATGGGGGTGCGGGTTGCGCTTGGTGCGAGCAACCGCGACGTGCTGCGTATCATCCTCGGTCAGGGGCTGATTCTGGCGGCTATCGGCGTTGTGGTCGGACTCGGCGCCTCCGCTGCGCTGACCCGAGTCGTGAAGAGCTACCTTGTTGGGGTCAGCAGTATGGACCCTATCACCTTTGGCGGCGTCGCGGCAGTCCTGTTGGCGGTGGCGGCGGTGGCGTCGTACTTCCCCGCTCGGCGCGCGAGCCTTGTGGATCCGTCGCACGCGTTGCGCGACGAATAGGACCAGATTGGCTGCTTCGTTAGGCGCCCGTTACGGGCGCTAATGTAGTTCCGTCATTACGCAGAGGGGGAATTGGCGCTGCAGCGAGCGGCGCATCCCGTTAGTTTGAAGCCAACTCAACAGTCAAACTCGCCACTGAACCCATGGAAATTGGCTTTGCCCAGGGCTTTCCCACGTGATGGGACAACGCGCCCTCACCGAAGCGCCCAGACGTCCGAAATTCAATAGTAAGAGCGCCTTTCACGCCGAGTTGCGGCGGCGCGTGGACCAATACTTCGAAAGCCCAGGACGACGACAGCGCGACTGCCCGCAGATGTACACCAAAACGGCGGTGCTGCTTGCCGCTTTCAGCGCGTTTTATGTGCTCTTGGTTTTCGCAGCACAAACGCGTTGGCAGGCCGTCCCACTGGCCATCCTCCTTGGTCTCATCACTGCCGCGATGGGCTTCAACATTCAGCACGACGGCGGACACCACGCCTACTCAAACCACGCCTGGGTCAACAAGGCCATGGCGATGGTGCTTGATATTCTCGGCGGCAGCTCGTACGTGTGGCATCAGAAGCATGGCGTCTTTCATCACACGTACGTGAACATCGATGGACATGATAGCGATATCGACGTCGGAATCCTCGGGCGCCTAACGCCGCATCAAAAGCGACTCGCGTTTCACCGGTGGCAACACATCTACTTCTGGCCATTGTATGGGCTGCTGGTCATCAAGTGGCAGCTCTTCGATGACTTCCGTGACGTCATCACGGGACGTGTCGGTGAGCATCGCATCCCTCGTCCGAAAGGCTGGGATCTCGCAGTGTTCCTCGGCGGAAAGACCATCTTCTTCGCATTGGCATTCGGGATTCCCATGCTGGTACATCCCGTCGGTATCGTCGTGCTGTTTTATGTGATTGCCGCGCTCGTGGTGGGAATGGTGATGAGCGTCGTCTTTCAGTTGGCGCATTGCGTAGAGGAGGCGGAGTTCCCGCTCCCGCACGAAGACACTGGACACATCGAAAACGCCTGGGCCATCCATCAAGTTGAGACGACGGTGGACTTCGCGCGGCGCAATCCGGTGGTGACGTGGTTACTTGGTGGACTGAATTTCCAGATTGAACACCATCTCTTTCCGCGCATCTGCCACGTCAATTTTCCGGCGATCGCCAAGATCGTGGAAAAGACATGTCACGAGTTCGGTGTGAAATACACCGAGCATAAGTCGGTGTGGGCCGGCATCGCGTCGCATTACCGCTGGCTCAGGCGCATGGGGATGGCCACGGAATAAGCACAACCGCCGCGCAGCGATCACTGCGTGCGCGCGATGTCAATCACCGAAGCGATGTCAGCCTCGTTGTTATACATGCCAATCCCAAAGCGGAGCACGCCGCGGCGGATCGACAGGCGCACGCCATGCTTCGTTAGGCGCTGATACAACGCGTTCGTCGCAGGATCATCCGCCGTGTCGTGACTTCCGCCGCCAGACGTCCCGACAGCTACGAGGTGCGCCAGGTGTGGCCCCGGGCGCCCTCCGGCAACGGGAAGTCCCAAGTCGAGCAGGCCATTCGCCAGACGCGCGGCCAGCGCGCAGACATGCGTCGCGATGTTCTCGATTCCAACAGATTCGATCAGTCTGAGCGACGCGCCAGCAGCCGTCGCGCCGAGGTAGTTGTAATTCCCAAGATCGAAGCGCCGAGCTGCAGGTTGGTATTTGAGCGACTGCGATCCTACCGCAGTTTCGTGTGCGCGGCCGAGGTCGACCCCGTATCGCGCGAGGTGAATCGGGATGAGTTGCTCCGCTACGTCGCGACGCACATAGAGGAAGCCTGTGCCGTAGACGGACATCATGTTCTTCTGCGTTGCAGCCGCCAGCGCGTCGACACCGAGCTGCGCCACGTCGACGGGGAGCGCGCCTAACGACTGTGCAGCGTCGGTCAATAGGAGTGCCCCAACACGTCGAGCGGCGGCCGAAAGTGCAGCGAGATCCGCAATGAACCCTGGCGAGAACGAAACATGCGGCGCAGTCACGACGCGCGTTCGCTTGTCTATGACGGCAATCATGGCGTCGATAGGCACATGCCCGTTCACCGGCGCAACGTCACGCACTTCAATCCCGCGCAGATCGCGCAGATTGTACCAGAGGTACACGTTGTTGGGGTGCTCCAGGCCAGTACACAAAACGACGTTGTCCCCTGCTTGCCACGGCAGGCTCGCGCCGAAAAGGTTGAGCGCTTCGGAGACATTCTTGGTGATCGCTACCTCATCCGCGTGTGCGTTGATGAGCCGCGCGAAACGCGCGCGCGTGTCTTCCACCATGTCATGCAGCGCGTCCTTGTCAGCGACGCCAGCGGCTTGGTCATCCAGATGCCGTTCGATCGCTTCGCGCACCGGTGTTGCAAGTAAGCCGCGCACGCCGATATCGAGATAGATCTGCTGACTTGCGCCGGGGAAGAGTTGGCGTATGTCGGCGATTTGCCTAACGCGCGGTTCGCTGGGGCGAGGAACAGTCGATGCGGCGGTCACGCGGAGCTCCGAGGTGTAGGTGCCGGCCTCGCTGGCTGCGCTGGCACGATTGCAACGGCCGCCATGTCGGCGGTGATGTTGGCCGTCGTGCGGAACATGTCTGGCAACGCATCGACAGCCAAGAGCACACCCACACCCTCGGCGGGTATCCCGGCGGCTGTCAGCACCGGGAGGATCACCAAGAGCCCGCCGGACGGAATTCCTGGCGAACCGAAGCTCGTCACGACGATGACCGCTCCTATGGTGAGGAGCGTCGGCAGCGGGAGCGACACGTCGTACAGCCGCGCAAGAAACAGCACCGCAATCGCGGATCCAAGTGCCGTACCGGCACGAAATAGCGCAGCCGCGATCGGTAAAAACATCGACGCGACCTGATCGGGAATTCCCAGACGCATGCGCGCTGCGTCGATCATAATGGGCAACGAAGCAAGCGAAGATCGCGACGAAAGTGCGATCGCTTGCGCCGGCAGCGCCGCGGCGGCGAAGCGCGTGAGCGAGACGCGGCCGAGGAGCACCGCCGCAGGGTACGTCACCAGAACCGTAAATAGCACGCAGCCGACCGCCACCGCCGCGATGTAATACACAAGAGCACCGGCAGCCGTTAGGCCGAGCCGTGCCGCCAATGGAAGGGCCAATGCGAAAACGCCTAACGGCGCGACTTTGAGAATCCAGTGCACAAGCGTCACCATACTGTCAGCGACGCCTTCGAAGAATCGCACGACGATGTCACATCTGATCGGCTGCACCTTCGAGAGAGCCAAACCAAGTGCCAGCGAGAAGACGATCAGTGGGAGCATCGTCCCATCAGCGGCCGCGCGGATCACATTCTGCGGCACCAGCGCGACCACCCACTCCGTTATCCCTGGAATCGATTGAGCCGCCGCCGCCACGTCGCCGCGCGTGGCCAGCGCGTTCTCGCGCAGGCTGGCTGCCACAGCCGGGTCGATCACGAGGCGCTGCATCACGGGACCGAATGCAACCATCCCGATGAACGTCGCAAGAATTACAGCCGGAACAAAGAGCAGGAATGCCATCGCGCCGACGCGGCGCGCCGTCCCTTCATCGGACATCGACGCGACGCTCACGATCAGTTTGGCGACGATCAACGGGATGACGGTCATCCGGATCGCGTTGATGAACAGCGTACCGATGGGCGTGACAAAAGCGACGAGCTTATCGCCCCACGCCGCGTCTAACAGCGACACTACCATGCCGGCCGCCAGGCCTGCAACGAGACCCAGCAGCATGCCTAACGTGGCTGTCATGAATTACTGATGGCCTGCCGAGGGCTGCCGTGTGTTCGTTGCGAGACTACGCTTCACGGCCTCGTGCCGCCTGCGAGCCGTGTTCAGAACCTGAGCAAACTGCGGGCGAGCGCGAAGAGTGGCGAGCCACGGATCGCTGGCGATGTATGGGGCGTTGAACAATCCCCCGTCCACTGACACTCGCAGATGGTGCAACGCCCGATCGGTGCGTCCCGCAAAGACAGCAAAATGCACCAGGCGGTAGTGCCGCTCTCCATCGACAATCTCCTGCCGCTCGAGCTCATCCAGAACAGCCCCGGCGCGCGCGCGATCATTCTGCGCCATCGCCGTATACCCGCGACCGAATGTCGTCCACACACTGTTAGGCAGGCGCCGCTCACCTGCACCGAAGGCCGCGACCGCGGCTGCTGTATCTCCGCGGTAGAGGTGAATGACGCCCTCGTAGAACCACTGCTTCTCGTCCGGCACGCGCTTCGCGCGTTCGAGGAAAGCGCGCATGCGGCGATGCGACTCGATTGCGCGATCGAAGTCGAGCAAATAGATGTACGATTTCGTGATCTGGTCTTGCGTGCTCACGAGATTGTCGAGGCTCGCATCGAGCTTCTGCCCTTCGCTGTAGCTATCGATAGACGGCTGCATAAGGCCGGCATAGCGCAGCACGTAGCCGAGTGTCTCGTGATATGGTGCGTAGTGGGGGTGTTGCGTTAGGCCCTCACGCAGCAGCTCTACCGCGCGTTCGGACTTACCGATCTTCGCGTACAGTGAGGCGAGTTTCGCGCGGGCTGGAGGATACGTTGGCTCCAAAGTGAGCGCACGCTCCAGCGCAGCTGCTGCGCGATCGTAGAGCGGCGCCGGCTGCTTCACGATTCCAGCGCGGTCCACATAGTCGCTCCCTAACGCGGCGATCGCAGGTAGGTAGTCGCCCAGGCGCGGCAGCACTTTTTCCAGAGCGGCAA
>JBFMFA010000033.1:0-12218 GCA_040753195.1 Gemmatimonadota bacterium
TCCAGCGCCAGGCGGGTCGCAAGGTCACGGTCTTCGCGCAGACGGAGGTCCAGCGCGATGTCGAGTTTGTTGCGGTTGATACTCAGGAAGTAGGAACTGAGGCCACGTTCGTCGAATGGCGGACCCCAGCCGCGCGATTCATCACCAGAACCGGGCTTTTCCACCTTGATGACGTCAGCGCCAAGGTCGCCGAGCATCATGCCGCAGAGTGGGCCGGCGAGAACTCGGGACAAATCCAAGACTCGCACGCCTTTTAGCAGTTCTGTCACTTTAGTGTATTGATGATGCTGCTATGGAGTTGTGAAAAATGCGGCTTGTTGGCCTATCGTTATGTGGTGATGTAAGGCACGAAGTGGCTTGCATGAAGTGTGAAAAATCATATACTTAGCGCCGATCGCCACCCCGTCCCCCTTTCGTTGTGCGGAGTGGCAACGCCTCGGTTCCAGGCCTCGTGGTGACCGGCTCCGAGACGACCCGCCTTCGCGAGTAACGATCCCATTTCGATGACTAACCCCGCGCCCAGTGGTGCGACGCCGGCTCCGGCCGACGCCGCAAAGACCCCTGCGCCCACACCTGCTACCGGCGCTCCGGCCGTACCACCGCGCCGTGGTCCGGGGCATCGCGGTCAAGACGTGCGCGATGCTGTCGCGGAGATGGCGGCCCGTGCGCACGAAATCAGTCTCGAAGCGGGAAGCAAGATGGCGTCTGCCATGAAAGACGTCATCAACGCAGCCGCTGGCTTGACCGCGTTTGCGATCGAGAGTGCCCGCGAGCTCGTCCAGTACATGGTACGTCGCGGCCAAATGACGCAGGACGAGGCGGATAAGTTGATGCGCGACGTCGAATCTGCGCATGGCAAAGAGTCGAAAGCCGCCAAACCAAAAGCTGTTGCTGCGCCGCCCAAAGCCGACAAGCCGCCTAAGCCCATCGCTCCGCCGACGAAGCCCCCTCAGGCCGCCGCCGCCGCGCCGTCGGCTGTCGCCCCTGCTGCCAAAGCAAAAGCAAAAACGACGGCCGCGAAGCCTGCCGCAAAAACAGCCGCAAAAAAGAACAACAAAAAGAAGTAGTCGCGCGCAAAATCGATCATCGATAAACAATCGCGACGCTGCCGTGCGCGTTTGCGTGCTTGTGCGCGCGCTGTAGGTTTTCGCGCCGATGCGTCGATTTGTCGTGCACACGTTCCCACTCGGAGCGCCCCTGTCGTGAAGTCGCTTGTCGCTCGTGCACCTACTCGCATCGACTTCGGCGGCGGTTGGACGGACGTCCCGCCATACAGCGATCGCGAAGGGGGGCGTGTTTGTAGCGTCGCCATTGCCTCGCACGCGACTGTGCGACTGCGCCGCGTCAGCGACCACGCGCGCTCCATACCTAACGTGAATGCCGGGCGCGTACCGGATCAGCGCCTCCTCGATATCGCACTCACGCGCAGCGGAGTCACCGGAGTCGGCGTCGAACTGCGCAGTGACTTCCCCATGGGCGCCGGACTCGGCGGCTCTTCGGCCACCGGGGTCGCGATCGCCGGCGCGCTCGCGGCGTGGCGCGGCGAGACGATCGATCGCGCGACGCTGGCAGAACGGAGCCGCGCGACCGAAGTGGATGGCTTGCACGTTCCAGGCGGACGGCAGGATCACTACGCCGCGGCATACGGTGGCGCATTGTCGCTCGAGTTTGGGGCGTCAACGCGCGTACGCCGGCTACCGCTATCCGCGGAGATTCGCAAAGCGCTTGAGCGGCGCTGCATCGTCGCGTACACCGGACAGTCGCGCATCAGCGGAGAGACTATCAGCGCCGTGCTGGACGCGTACCGGGTTCGCGATCCAGTCGTCATCGATTGTCTTGCTCGCATGAAAGCGCTGGCGAATCAGATGTCCGACGCGATCTGCCGCGGTGACCTCGACGAGCTTGGCTGTCTCGTCGGTGAACATTGGACGCATCAGCGCGCGTTGCACCCCTCCATACCGACCCCGCTCATCGACGAAATTCTCGCGCGCGCGCGTCTCGCGGGCGCGTTAGGCGGTAAGGCGCTGGGTGCGTCCGGTGGCGGCTGCGTGTTGGTTGTCGCCGACAGCAACAATGCGGACTTCGTTAGGCGAACGGTCGGCGAAATGGCCGAGCTGGTGCCTATCTCGATCGACGAAAGCGGCTTCACGTGGATGGCCGAGGAGTAGTGGAAGTCGCGCCCGGCGACGCTCGGGCTTTGCTGCGGACCCTTGTCGCAAGCGATTCTCGCAATCCAGACCTCGTTCCCGGCGCCCCCGGCGAACGCGCCATCGCTGAACGTCTCGCGGCTATTCTGCGCGCGTGGGGACTCCGCGCAGAGCTGCAAGAGGCGCTGCCCGGGCGGCCTAACGTGATTGCGCGAGCTGGTGCCGCGCGCCCCGGCTACCGCACGCTCATGTTCAATGGCCATCTCGATGTGGTCGCTGTCGACGGAATGACGCATGCGCCGTTCGACGCAAATGTTCAGGAGGGTCGCCTCTACGGCCGCGGTGCGAGCGACATGAAGGCCGGCGTGGCCGCGATGTGCGCCGCCGCGCTGCGCGCTTCACAACGCGGGTTCCAGGGTGAGCTGATCGTCGCGGCCGTCGTGGATGAAGAGTTCAAAAGTGCGGGAACGCGTGCGCTCGTTGAGCGGGGAATCGGCGCGGACGCCGCGATTGTCACCGAGCCCACGCGTCTGGCGATCATGCCCGCACACCGCGGATTCACATGGGTCAACGTCACATGCCACGGTCGCGCGGCGCACGGCAGCCGCTACGACCTCGGCGTCGATGCGGTGCTGCACGCCTCGCACGTCATGACGGCGCTGGACGACTGGCAGCGGAGCGAGCTGACACGACGCACGCATCCGTTACTGGGACACGCCTCGCTGCACGCGGGGACGATTGCTGGTGGGTTGGGATGGTCGACGTATCCTGATTCGTGCCGGCTCGAGATCGAGCGGCGTACGCTTCCCGGCGAGACTGGCGATCAGGTCGTCGCCGAAGTGCAGGCCGTGTGTGATCGCGTTAGGCAGCGTCTGCCGTCATTCCGTGCCGACGTGGAGCACGTCTTTTCGCAGCTTCCCAGCGACGTGGCCGTCGACGCCGCAATCTGTACGGCGCTGGGTGATGCGTTGCGCTCGTGTAACGAGTCGGTGCACGTCGCGGGGATGAGTGCGTGGACCGACGCCGCGTTGCTGAACGCCGCTGGAATCCCGGCGATATGTTTTGGTCCGGGGGACATGACCTTAGCTCACGCGAACACGGAGTACGCCGAGTTGGCTGAAGTCGATCGCGCCTGCGATGTGCTGACGCATCTGGCGCTCGATTGGTGCAGCCGGAGTTAAACGATGGCGCTCAGGAACTGGACGACGGCTGACTATAGCCGGCTGGAGGCAGCCATCGCTCGAGGAGCCCGCGTCGCTGTCGTGCGTCAGGGCGGCGAGCTGGTCATCGTGCCGCAGAGGTTGTCGATGCGTGGTGGTCGCGAAGCGGTAGAGGCTGTGCACCCGGCGACGGGTGAGACGATCGTCTTCATGCTGGATGAGATCGAGCGTCTCGACGTGGTGACATGAAGACAGACGACCCGCCACTTGTCGCGGTTTACGCGGACGAGTCGTGCCTTGGAAACGGACGTGAAGGCGAGAATCCCGGCGGGGCCGGCGTGCTCGTCGAGTTCTTGCATCGCAGCAAACTCGTTAGGCGCGATTTGTGGGTCTCCGAGCGCGCCACCACGAACAACCGCATGGCGCTCCGCTCCGTCATCGAGTGCTTTAACGTGTTGGGACGCAAAGGGCGCGCGTTGCGCGTCGTCTTTACGACCGATTCGCGCTACATCGTCGACGGGATGACGAGCTGGGTCCATCAGTGGGCCGCGCGCGGTTGGCGGCGACGCTCAGGCGAAGTCGAAAACCTCGGGCTGTGGCACGAAGCCGTGCGAGCTGTAGGAGCGCAATTCGTCGAGTGGCGTTGGGTCCGCGGACACGCCGGCCATCCACAGAACGAATACGCCAACTACCTGGCGATGCGAGCGGCTGAGACGCAGAGCACATCGGACGGCCTGATTGAATCCGATTTTGAGTCATGGATCAAAAGGCGCAGCGAAACCGGCGTACCCGAGACGCCCGAGCCGTTTCCTGTTGCGGCCGCTTTTCGCGCCGCCGCGCAGTTACCGAGCGTTTAGGGCCGCGTCATTGGGCTGAGCCCACAGTGAACCTACCGTGCTAAGTTACGTAGCAATGGACGACCTCGATCGCCTTTTTCGCCGCGTCGTGCATAACGTGCGCGCCGCTTACCCCGAGCTGATCAATCAGCCGTTCGAGGTGTCACAGCTCTATCAGCAGGTCGTTCCGTATCGCTTGAACCGTCGCGAGCTTGGCGTTGAGAGCGTGGAGGACTACGAGCTGGCCCTGATGCAGCTGCTCTCCGGGGCGCGCGGTTACCTAACGGGCGATCAAGAGATGCAGCGCGCCCTGCGGGATGAGCTGGAAGCGCTGAACCCAGATCTCTCTGCCTACAGGGCGTTTGCGACGTCGCATGTTTCACTCGTCGCTGAGGCAGTCCGGGCCATGGACCAGCAGCCAGTCGTCCAGCCGGTTGCCTTGAGTGAGCCGGCCGCGGTTGCGGCGCGCGCCACCGAGCGGATCACCGCGAGCCACGTTGGAAGTTCTTCCGAGGCACCTGTCGCGCGGGCCGCCAGCGCCCCGACTCAAACCCAGGCCCCTCCAGCCATGCCATCGAAAAACGCACCCCCGACCCCTCAGTCGTTGGGGAGCAAAACGAGCGATGCTGCTGGGGAAGCCAGTGGCTGCCGTTATTGCGGAGGCAACCTTCCGGCCGGAAAGAACATCGTTTTCTGTCCGTACTGCGGCCATGACCTCACGGTGCAGCATTGTCCCGCGTGCAACACAGAGCTCGAGATCGGCTGGAGGTTCTGTATCACCTGTGGGAGACAAGTGAACTGAGAGCTTTGTGTTGTGCGCCGTGAGTCGAATTCCAGTTTCGAGCTATCAGTCTTAAGCTTGAGCGTACACAGAAGCTAAAGGCCCCATTCTTTCGTAGGCTTTGAGCTCACGGCTCTCGCTCCAGGTTGGGCGTTTAACTCACTGCTCACTGCTGAAGGCTCTTAGTTGTCCAACCTCCCATCGATCCCGGATCCAGACAGTCTCGACCGCGGCGCTTTGGAGCGCGTTCTCGCGCGAGCCGCCGAGCTGCAAGCGCACAGCATCGAGCCGTCGGAAGGGATGACGGAGAAGGAGCTTGTTGAGCTGGGTCGAGAGGTGGGGATCAGCGAGGACTACGTCCGCCGGGCGCTCGCTGAGGAGCGCACGCGCGTGGATCTGCCGCAGGAGACCGGTGCCGTCGCGAACTGGTTCGGTCCGTCGCTCATCGGTGCCTCGCGTGTCGTACGCGGATCGCCGGCGAAGCTGCTCGGGGCTCTGGACGAGTGGATGCAGAAGCAGGAGTCGATGGTCTCACGGCGGCGGCTGCATGATCGCCTAACGTGGGAGCCGCGGCGCGACTTCCTGGGTAACCTGCAGCGCGGTTTCAACTTTCGCGGGCGGACGTACGATCTCGTCGCCGTGAGCGAAGTGTCGGGGACAGCAGCTGCGATCGACAACGAACGTACCCTTATTCGCCTCGTTGCGGACCTGGGCGCCTCGCGGCGGCGCAGCACGATCGGAAGTGGGGTGGTGGCGGGAGGCGGCGTCGTGTCGGGGAGCGGGATCGTCGCGCTGGCGACGCTGTTTCCGGAAGGATCGCTCCTCATCGGCGGGCTTGTGGGCGGCGTGTGGGCGGGTATGGGGATGCTCATCGCCACGAGCGTGGCGCGCGCGCAGCGGCGCAAGACCTCGCGTGTCCATGCGGCACTGGAACAGATTCTCGATCGTTTGGAGCGCGACGAGATTCAGGCGTCGTCGCCGTCCCTGTTCGACCTGCTGGTTCCGCGTTCACGTTAGGCATCCGGCTGCGGCCGGAGCGGAGGCTCTGGCCGATGATTGCGCAGCGCGCGCCAAGCGCGAACCGTTTGTAGATGAAGGTTGTCGTCATCGGCGGCGGCCCGGCCGGGCTGTACTTCGCTCTGCTGCTGCGGCAGCGAGGGCCGCACTCTCACGTCACGGTGCTGGAACGCAATGCAGCCGACGACACGTTCGGCTGGGGCGTGGTCTTTTCGGACCAGACGCTGGAGCATTTTCGCGCGGCGGATGAACCGACGTATCGAGCGATCACGGAGCACTTCATCCACTGGGACGACATCGACGTCCATATTCACGGCCGAGTCGTGCGCTCCGGCGGCCACGGCTTCAGCGGCATTTCGCGCAAAACGCTGTTGGGGATCCTGCAGGAGCGCGCGCGCTCGTTAGGCGTCGACGTGCGCTTTCGCACCACGGTCAGCGACGTCGCGCAGCTCACGGAACATGGACTCGGTGATGCGGACCTCATCGTGGCGGCGGACGGCGTGGGCTCGATGTTTCGCGGCCAATACGCTGAACACTTCGAACCGGATCTCGACGTGCGCAAGAACCGGTTCGTCTGGCTCGGTACGCGGCGGCGCTTCGACGCGTTCACGTTTGCCTTCGTGCGCAACGACCACGGCGTTTTTCAGGCGCACGCGTACAACTTCGACGACGAGCTGGCGACCTTCATCGTCGAGACTACGGAACGGGCCTGGTGCAGCGCCGGGTTCGACCGGCTCGACGCGACTGGTACCATCGACGCGTGTGAGAAGATGTTCGCGGATGTGCTACGGGGCGAGACGCTGCTTCATAACGCGTCGCATCAGCGCGCTACGCCCTGGCAGCGCTTCGTGCGCGTCACCAATCGACGCTGGCACCATGGCAATCTGGTGTTGTTAGGCGACGCGGCGCACACTGCGCACTGGTCCATCGGCTCGGGAACGAAGTTGGCTATGGAGGATGCGATCGTGCTCGCGCGAGAGGTCGCGACCCTCTCTTCGCGACCAAACGAAGACGAGCGCGCTGCCGCCCTGCAGCGCTACCAGGACGAACGGTCGACCGAAGTCCTTCGGCTGCAAAACGCGGCGCGCAATTCGATGGAGTGGTTTGAGCACGTGGAGCGATACTGGCCGCTGGAGGCGGAGCAATTCGCGTATTCGCTGCTCACGCGTAGCCAGCGGGTCAGCCATGAAAACCTGCGTCTGCGCGACGCGGCGTATTTGCACGGCATGGAAGAGTGGATTGCGGATCGAGCGGGAGTCGCATCGCCTCCCGTCCCGCCGCCGCTGTTCACTCCCTATACGCTGCGCGGGATGACGCTGGCCAATCGCGTGGTGGTGTCGCCGATGGATATGTACAGCGCGCAGGATGGAATGCCTAACGACTTCCACCTGGTACACCTCGGCAGCCGCGCGCTAGGCGGCGCGGCGCTCCTGATGACCGAAATGACGTGCGTGTCACCGGAGGGACGTATCTCGCTGGGCTGCACCGGCTTGTACGATGCCGCTCAGGAGCTGGCGTGGAAGCGCATCGTCGACTTCGTGCACGCGTGGAGCATGGCGCGCATCTGCCTGCAGCTTGGCCATTCGGGGCGCAAAGGCTCTACTAAAATCGGACTCGAAGGAACCGATATTCATCTCGACGAGGGGAACTGGGAGTTATGGGCCCCTTCCGCAATTCCGCACCGGCCGACGATGCGCACGCCGCGCGCGATGACGCGGGCGGACATGGACAAGGTCGTTGCCGACTTCGCCGCGGCTGCGCAGCGAGCGGTGAGCGCCGGATTTGATATGCTCGAGCTGCATTGCGCGCACGGGTATCTTCTGTCGAGCTTCATCACTCCTTTGGCAAACCGGCGCGGTGACGAATACGGTGGCTCGCTCGAAAACCGGATGCGCTTTCCGCTGGAGGTGTTCCGCGCCATGCGCGGCGCGTGGCCTAACGAGAAGCCGATGTCCGTACGGATATCGGCGACGGATTGGGTCGACGGCGGCGTGACGGGTGATGACGCCGTCGAGATCGCGCGCGCCTTTGTCGACGCGGGCGCCGACATCATTCACGTTTCCACGGGACAGACCTCGCCGGACGCCAAACCCGTGTACGGACGCATGTGGCAGACACCGTTCAGCGATCGCATTCGCAATGAGGTCGGGTGTCCAACGATTGCGGTCGGCAACATCACCGACCCGGATCAGGTGAACTCCATCATCGCGGCCGGGCGCGCCGATCTCGTCGCGCTTGCCCGTCCGCACCTGTCGGATCCGCACTGGACACTACATGCGGCCGCGCAGCTGGGCTGGTCGCAACAGCCGTGGCCGTGGCAGTATCGCTCGGGGAAGGACCAGCTCGAGCGTCTGATCGCGCGGGAACGTGCGCTGCAGCCTTCTCCCAAACCTCGCGCCTAACGATGGCCACTGCGCCGATCATCCCAGTTTCCGCCATAACGCCACGGCACTTCGCCTGGTCCGTCGACCGCGGGGTGGCAACCGTCACGCTGAACCGGCCGGAAAAGAAGAACCCCCTCACGTTCGATTCGTACTACGAGCTCACGCAGACATTTCGTACGCTGCAGAACGTGCCCGAGATCAAGGCAGTCATCATCACGGGGGCCGGTGACAACTTCTGCAGTGGCGGCGACGTGCACGAAATCATCGGCCCGCTCGTCGAAGCGCAGGAGAATGGCCGCGTCGGCGACCTGCTCTCGTTTACAAAGATGACCGGTGGACTCGTGCAGGCGATGCGCGCGTGTCCACAACCGATCGTGTCCGCGATCGACGGCGTGTGTGCGGGTGCGGGAGCGATCATCGCCATGGCAAGCGACATTCGCTTCGGGACCGATCGCAGCCGCGTGGCCTTCCTGTTCGTTAGGGTCGGGTTGAGCGGGGCAGACATGGGAGCCTGCGCCATTCTTCCCCGAATCATTGGCCACGGTCGAGCGGCCGAATTGCTGTACACTGGCCGTTTCATGAGCGCTGACGAAGCCGAGCGCTGGGGTTTTTATAACAAAGTCGTCTCACCGGCCGCGCTCATGCCGGACGCGGGCGCCTTTGCCCGCACACTGGCCGACGGACCCACGTTTGCGCACGCGATCACCAAGTCGTGTTTGCACGTCGAGGGGGGTATGTCGATCGACGACGCACTGGCGCATGAAGCGCAAGCGCAGGCGTTGTGCATGGAGACGAAAGATTTCGCGAGAGCCTATCGCGCGTTCGCGAGCAAAAGCCCACTGAGGTTCGAAGGCAATTGACGTCCGAAGCGATCGGCGATCGGACTTTCCTCACGTGGCCGTTCTTCGACGCCACGCACCGCGCGCTGGCCGACGAGCTTGAGGCGCTATGTGAGCGCGAAGCCACCACCTGGACGGGAGACGCGTTCGACGAGGACGATCAGGACACTGTCGATGCAGCGTGCCGCCGAATCGTACGCCGGCTCGGTTCGTTAGGTGTTCTCGAGCATGCCGCCGGTAGCGCTGCCAGCACGCGCGCTCGACTCGACGTTCGCACGCTGTGTCTGGTGCGCGAGACGCTGGCGCGGCATGCACCGCTCGCCGACTTCGCGTTTGCGATGCAAGGACTCGGCTCCGGCCCTATCACGTTGTACGGCAGCGCTGCGCTGAAGGCGCGCTACCTTCCGCGGGTCGCTGCCGGCGACGCCATCGCGGCATTTGCACTGTCCGAGCCTAACGCCGGCAGCGATGTGGTCGCCATGAGCACGACGGCGCGGCGCGACGGCGACTCGTACGTGATCGATGGCGAGAAGACGTGGATCTCAAACGGCGGCATCGCCGATTTCTACGTCGTTTTCGCGAGGACGCCGGAGGAAGGAGAACGGGCGTTTGGAGCCTTCGTCGTCGATGCCGACAACCGCGGGCTCGAGGTCGCTGAGCGGATTCGCGCCGTCGCCGCGCACCCGCTGGCGCGACTCCAGTTCCGCGCGTGCCGCGTGGGGGAGGACGCGCGCGTCGGAGCCATTGGGAAGGGGCTGCGGGTGGCGTTAGGCACGCTCGATGTCTTTCGCTCCACGGTGGGGGCTGCCGCGCTTGGATTTGCGCGCCGCGCCCTGGCGGAAGCTACCATGCATGCCAGGCGGCGACGGCTCTTCGATCAGGCGCTGGCCGACTTCCAACTGACGCAGGCGCGTCTGGCCGACATGGCTACGGACGTCGACGCGGCGGCGCTGCTGGTCTACCGCGCGGCCTGGGTGCGCGACACCCAAGCCGACCGTGTGACACGCGAGGCGGCGATGGCCAAGCTTTTCGCTACGGAGTCCTCTCAGCGCACGATCGATGCGGCCGTTCAGTTACTGGGTGCGCTGGGCGTTAGGCATGGCACCGCCGTAGAGCGACTGTACCGCGAGATCCGCTCCTTGCGGATCTACGAAGGGACCAGCGAGGTGCAACGATTGGTGATCGCGCGACAACTACTCGGAGACAGCGCCAATGCCTAGCGAACACCCCGCGTGGGCTCCCGGCGACTCGCGCAGCGGCTTGCGTGACACGTTTGCGAGCGACGCGCTCCCGCCACGAGAGCAATGGCCGCGCCTCGATTTCACCGGCGTCCCTGAGCTGCGCTACCCGGATCGCATAAACTGCGCGGCCGAACTGCTGGATAAAATCGTCACGCGCGGCGACGGGGATCGCGTCGTCATCCGCTTCCCGCACGGCGAGTGGACGTACCGAGACCTGCTGCACGCCGCGAACCAGATCGCTCACGTGCTCGTGGACGACCTCGGACTCGTACCGGGCAACCGCGTGCTGCTGCGTGGGCCTAACAACGCGATGCTGGCGGCGTGCTGGTTCGCGGTCTTGAAAGCCGGCGGCATCGTCGTCTGTACGATGCCGCTGCTGCGCGCGCGCGAACTGACGTTCACGGCTGATAAAGCGCGCATCTCGCTGGCACTCACGGATCACCGGTTTGCGGCGGAATGTGAAGAGGCGTTTGCGCGACATGGCGATGGACGCCCGCGCGAGCATGCGCGCGTGATCCACTACGGCGCGGCACACGCGACACCCACCGCTGCCCCGACGCTCGATGTGCTCATGCGCGACAAGCCCATCACGTTCACGAACGTGGACACGGCCGCGGACGACCTCGCGCTGATTGCGTTCACGTCCGGGACGACGGGCGAAGGCAAAGGGACGATGCACTTCCACCGCGATGTGCTCGCCATTTGTGATTGTTTTCCCCCGTATGTGTTGAAGGCGACACCTAACGACGTGTTCATCGGATCGCCGCCGTTTGCGTTTACCTTCGGACTCGGCGGCATTCTGCTCTTCCCCATGCGCATCGGCGCCAGCACCGTGTTGCTGGAACAGGCAACGCCGCCGCATCTGATCAAAGGGATTCAGGACTTCAAAGCGACCGTGGTCTTCACGGCGCCAACGGCATATCGCGCCATGTTAGGCATGCTGTCCCAGCACGACGTGTCGAGTCTCTCGCGCTGCGTGTCGGCCGGCGAAGCGCTGCCCTTGGCGACGTTCGAGGCGTGGCACAAAGCGACGGGTCTCAGGATCATCGACGGCATCGGGGCCACGGAGATGCTGCATATTTTCATCAGCGCCAGCGATGACGAGATCCGCCCGGGCTCGACTGGACGCGTGGTCCCCGGCTATGAAGCCCGCGTCGTCGATGAGGACATGCGCGAAGTGCCGACTGGTGAGATTGGGCGACTGGCCGTGCGCGGGCCTACCGGATGCCGGTACCTGCATAACGAGGAGCGGCAACGCGCGTACGTTCGCGACGGCTGGAACCTCACCGGCGATTCCTACAAAAAGGACGCCGACGGTTATTACTGGTATCAGGCGCGCACCGATGACATGATCATTTCGTCCGGGTACAACATCTCGGGTCCTGAGGTTGAGAGTGTGCTCCTGGAGCATCCTGCCGTGCTCGAATGCGGCGTCGTCGGCGTGCCTGACGAGGAGCGCGGTCAGATCGTGAAGGCGTACGTCGTGCTGCGCTCCGATTCCGCTGGTTTGCCGGCGACGCCTGAAACAGTGAAGGTGCTGCAGGACTACGTGAAGGCGCAGATCGCGCCGTACAAATACCCACGCGCCATCGAATTTCTCGACGCGCTGCCGCGCACGGCGACGGGAAAGCTGCAGCGCTACCGGCTGCGCGAGCGCGTCGGATGAACGACGGCGACATGGGCACGCTACCGCAGCCGGTGTCCGTTTCGGGCTGGGCGCAGCCGCGTGGTTATTCCGATGCCATGACGGCGCGCGGGCGTGTGGTCGTGACCGCCGGGCAGATCGGATGGGATCCGCGCACGCACGCATTCA
>JBFMFA010000034.1:0-12115 GCA_040753195.1 Gemmatimonadota bacterium
GAGTTCACTGATGGAGTCACCTCCGGCGTGCACTCGGCATTCGTGTACAAAGACCCGAAGTACGGCACACACGCGTTCATCACGAATGACGGCACCGGCGCGCTGCACGTGTTGAACCTCGACAATCCGTCGCAACCGAAAGAAGTCGCGCAGTGGCGCACGCCAAAAGCGTTCGGTGATGTGGGTCGTACGTTGCACGACATCGACGTGCAGAACGGCTTGCTGTACGGGTCGTGGTGGAATGACGGTCTCGTCGTTCTCGACGTCGGCAACGGCATCAAAGGTGGATCGCCCAGCAATCCGCAGTTTGTCTCGCAGTACAAGTACGACCTCAACGCGTTGTACAAAGACGTCGAACAGACGGCAGGTCCCGGCTTCATCCGCGGAACGCACACGGCGTGGCGGCACAAGAACTATGTCTTTATCGCCGACGAAGTATTTCCTGCGGCCGGAGTGAAAGGCGCCAAGGATGCGAGTGCTGGTCGTGCATATGGCCGACTGCAGGTGATCGACGTGTCGGATCTCGAGAAGCCGCGGTCAGTGGCGCACTACGAGCCCGAGTTCGGCGGCGTGCATAACGTGTGGGTGGCGGGTGACACGCTGTACATGGGGGCCTACAACGCCGGCTTCCGTGCGTTCGACATTTCCGGTGAGCTGCGCGGCGATCTCCGCGCGCAGAACCGCGAGATCGGTCACATCCACACCGCCGATATGGACGGGCGTGTGCAGAATGCGGCGATGGCGTGGGGCGTCGTAGTGAAGAACGGCCTCGCCTACGTCAACGATATGTACAACGGCTTGTGGATCGTGAAGATCGAGCCGAAGACGCAGGTAGTACCATAGGGGTTAGGGGTTAGGGGCTACAGGCGTTAGGCTAACCCCTAACCCCTAACCCCTAACCCCTAACCTCTATTTGCTTGTTACGACGATCGCCCCAGCATCGACCCCCGTTCCAAACCTCGTCGTCGCATCCGACGGGCTGAGATACTGCACCGATTTCACGCTGCGCGCCTGAATCGAGCGCAGAGCCTGCGTATCGCCGATCTGTGTCCCGTTGAGATACACCTTGATCGCGCTCGACGAGGCGCCTGACGAGCCTTCCGTGGCACCTGCGAGACGTCCTACCTGTCCGCGCGTGCGCAACATGTTGGGCCGCAACCGCTCCACGACTTCGTACAGATTATCGAGGCCTGTCGCCACGATCTCCGCTTCCGTAATCAGGTTGGCGCTGCCACGCGGCACCGGGGTCCCGGCAGCCGGCGTTCCCGATCCTCCCGCTGAGCCACCGCTCGCGCACGCCGTACCCACAGCTAACGCGGCAACGAGACTGACCATGAGTCGCTTCGTCATACGATCTCCTCACAACTGGGTGAAGTGATTTACAGAAAAGACGTCCCTTCGAGATCCGCTGGAGGCGCGATGCCTAACGCCGCCAACGCACTCGGCATCAGATCGACAGTCCGGCGCGGAATGGAGCCCGGTAAACGGTTCAGCAACAGCGGCACGAGCATGTGGTCCCGATGCAGAGCACCGTGCGACGACACATGTGGAATCGGTTCGTATTTCCCACGGAAGTCCCACCCGCGCGCCGCGGACAATATCACATCGCCCGAACGAGCGCACGCGGCCACCCGTGCAATCTGCACCAGCGAGTCCGGGTAATCGCTGTCGAACGTGATCTCGTGCGCCTCTTCCTCGGTGACGCCGTGTTCTGCCGCGTCGCCGAGCCCGAGCGGGTCCCCTGTCTCCGGCCGATACGAGTGCCAGCGGCCTAACGAAGCGACGGTCGCGCGGCCGCGCTCTCGCGAATGCACGGCCACCTTCCCCTCGCCGTAGGGCAGCAGTACCAGGTCCACCGAGCGACGCTCCAACAACGCGTCGACGAGGGCATGCCACTGCGGCGCCAGCGTCGGCCAGAACGCGCGCTCGCGCCGCGTGAGGTCCAGATAGAGATGTGCCATGGCGTTGCCGCTCACCATGACGGCCACGTTCGCCGCAGCGCGCCGGCGCGTGCCTAACGTCCACGGATGGGCCAGCACACGCCAGCCGAGCGAACGCAGCAACGACGCGATGTCGTCGTGCGCGCCAACCGGCGAGTGGCCGTGGTCGCTCACGATCCACAGATGCATCCCTTCCCATCGCCCATCGCGCTCGGCGTCGGCGCGGATGCGCCCCGCCGTGGCGTCGACCGTCTGCAGGGCGCGCAACGCAGCCGGTGCGTCCGACCCGGCGGCATGCGACGTCTTGTCGATCCCCGTCAGCGCGACGAACGCGTAGCGCGGATGTTCGCGCGCGATGCGCTCGGCGGCGCGATCGGCCACGTCACGGTCGATGGCCAGCCAGCCGTCGAGATCGCCGCGGAAATGCGTCCACCCGGCCCGCGCGGCAAAGGCGAGGCCCCCTCCAATGCGAGCAGAGCGCGGCAGCCCGCGCGCGATGCAACTGAGAGCACCTAACGAAGGCCGTGCAAGCTCGAAAACCGTCGGCTGTGACGCGTCGAGATCATCATCGACTTCGCGAAATTCGATCCCCACGTAACTGCGCGAGTGCGAACGTAGACGTCCGATGCGGCCGCTGCGATCGTACCAGCGCAAGCCTGGGATCCCCACACTCCCCGGATGCCGGCCGACGAGGAACGGCGCGTACGCCACCCCCGTCACCGAAGGAAAGGCCGTCGTGATGCAGTGCTGGCCCCCCTCGTACCGCAGCCGTGCGAGCTCCGGAACGGCGCGCGCAGCGATGGCGCGCAACAGATCTTCTTGTCGCAGACCATCAGCGACAAGCACAACCACCGAGCTCAACGACGAGTCGATAGCGCTCGCCGCGGCACTGTGCCGCGCAGGCGAATGCTGACGAGTAAGCGACGAGGATGACGAAGACATAAGGAGATCGCTGGCGTGACGCGGCACGCGGTCGGTAAACTGAACCCCGCCGCCTACCTCCGCCGCCACTGCGTCGGCGACATGAAATCACAACTTGAGTGCACGGATGGCAAATAGAAAGTCACGAAAGAAGCCGCCGCGCACGGCGCGCGGCACGCCGGCCACGACCGAAGTCCTCCGCCACGCTGAACACGAGGCGCTGGCATATCTGCGCGAACGGACCGAAGAAGGCCATCTGCGGGCAGGCCGCACTCCGCCTTCACGAACGTCCGATTCCCGCACGAGTGGACAGCGTACGGTCGATACGGCGATCCGCGACGACTTCGTCCTCACCGAAGACGCCAAACTCCTCCAGGCGCACCCGGAGCGGACGAACGGCGCTGACTTCACGCGCACCGATCCGTGGCGGCTCATGCGGATGATGAGTGAGATCATCGAAGGGTTCGACACGCTCGCCGATGTCACGAAAGCCGTCGCGCTCTTCGGATCAGCGCGAACGGGGCCGGACGATCCCTGGTACGCCAAAGCGCGCGAGACGGCGCGCCTTCTCGCTGAGAAGGGGTTCGCGATCATCACCGGGGCAGGACCGGGGATCATGGAAGCGGCAAACCGCGGGGCGCGCGACGGTGGCGCGCTCTCAGTAGGCTGCAACATCGAACTCCCGTTCGAGCAGGGGGCGAATCCGTACCTCGATCGCTTGATCAACTTCCGCTACTTCTTTGTGCGCAAGACGATGTTCGTGAAGTACTCCTGCGCGTTTGTGATCTTTCCGGGCGGTTTCGGAACGCTGGACGAGTTGTTCGAGGCGCTCACGCTGATTCAAACGGGAAAGATCTATCAGTTCCCCGTGGTGCTGTTCGGCCGCTACTACTGGGCAGGGCTCGTTAGGTGGCTCCACACCAAGGTGGCGGGGGAGCGCAAGATCTCGCCGGGAGACCTCGACCTCATGCTGCTCACCGACGACCCGGAAGAAGCGGTGCAGGCGATTCTCGCCGCGTACGGCTCGCAACAACGCACGGGCCCGGGCGGACCGCAGGGCATCGTGCCCGAGAGGCTCTAGATGGCGACCAGAAAGAAGAAGAAGCCTAACGAGGATGCCGGACGCACGCGCAGTGGTTTCAAGGCGTCGCGGCACGGCGCGACGGCGGCAGGTCCCAAGGCGGAACAGAAACACGCCGCCGAAGCGCGCGAAGCGAAAGGCGTGGCGCACGTGGCGCGTGAGACAAGCCATTTCCTGCGCGGCGCGCGCATCGAGCCGCGTCCGATTCAGGGCGACGAGACTGTCCCCGAACTGATCGAGAACGCCTTTCAGGCCTACAACGCCGGACGCCTGCGTGAAGCGTGTCAGCTGTTTACCGAAAAGATGCTGGAGCCGGACGTCACCGTCGGCCTAACGCTGACGGGTGCGCTCACGCCTGCCGGCGTTGGAATGTCCGCCATCATCCCGCTGATCGAAGCCGGTTTCGTGGACTGGATCATCTCCACGGGTGCCAACCTGTACCACGACACCCACTTCGGGCTGGGCCTGACGATGCATCGCGGGAACGCGCAGGCCTCCGATGTCCTGCTGCGCGAAGAAGGCGTCGTGCGCATCTATGACGTCTTCTTCGATTACGACGTGCTGCTTTCCACGGACGCGTTCTTCCGGAAGATCATCGCGGGGCGCGAATTCCAGCGTTCGATGTCGAGCGCGGAGTTTCACTATCTCTGCGGCAAATTCGTGGCCGGGCGCGAGCATGCGTTAGGGCTGCGCCACAAATCGCTGCTCTCCACCGCCTATCACTGTGCGGTGCCTGTTTATACGTCTTCGCCAGGCGACTCCTCGATCGGGATGAACATCGCGGCGCTGGCGCTCGATGGAAATAAGTGTCTGATCGATCCGAACGCCGACGTCAATGAGACCGCATCGATTGTCCTCGCGGCCAAGCGCGACGGCGGCAAAAGTGCGGTGATGATCTGGGGTGGCGGCAGTCCCAAGAATTTCGCACTGCAGACCGAACCGCAGATTCAAGAGGTGTTAGGCATCGACGAGAAGGGCCACGACTACTTCCTGCAGCTGACCGATGCGCGTCCGGATACCGGCGGACTTTCCGGCGCCACGCCCGCAGAAGCCGTGAGCTGGGGGAAGATCGACCCCGATCGTTTACCGGACGCCGTGGTCTGCTACGCCGATTCGACCATCGTTGCGCCGCTGCTCACGGCTTACGCGTTAGGCAGACACAAAAAGCGCAAACTCAAGCGGCTTTACGACAAACGCGAGGCGAATATGGCTCGTCTTATTCGCGAGTACAAGAAATCCCAGTCATGAGATTGCGGGCACCTGTGACCATCGGACCAGGCCGGCTCCAACAACTGCCAAAAGTGCGATGAACGGATGAACGGAAACAACGGATCCTGCGGAAACATTCTTGTGTTCGGCCTTTCTTGTTCCTGTTTCTGCATTCCCCCGTATTCTGCGCGATTTAAGATGGCACTGGCTGTATCCGTTTATCTGTCGTTTCCGTTCATCGTTCTATTTGGCAGCTGTCTCAGAGCTGCTTGCTCGCTTGGCAACTCGCACAAACGCCGCGCTCGAATAACGCCCATACGACACATATCCGGTCAGCTGTTCGCCGCCTAACACCTCGCGCACGATCCGCGCATCGCTCCATCCCTCGGACGCGCGGCGCGTAACGGCCGCGATCATCTCCTCGAGCCAATCCGCTTTCGCGCGCAACGCGGATGCCGCGTTCGGCACGAGGCCGCGATGCCCGCAGAACATCCGCGCCGGATCCAGCGCCGCCGCTCGGCGCAGTGAATCGATCAGCGTCACGAAGTCCTCGCAGTCGTGCGCGATCCGCACCTTCACACCAAGAAAGAGATCGCCGGCGAACAGCGTCCCCGTCGCGCGATCCCATACCACGCGATGATCCGCCGAGTGCCCCGGCAGCGACACAATCTCTAGCTCGTTAGGCACGTGCGCCGTGTACATCCCGGCAAACGGGACAAAACTCCCCCATGTGAGCCGCCGATACAGCTCCAGGCCCGGCCGCTCTCGCAGCCGACGTTCAGTCTCGGCGTGCAACGACAACGCGATACCCCGCGCGGCAAGCGCCGGCGCTCCACCCGAATGGTCCTCGTGCCAATGGGTGACAATCGCTGCCGCGATGCTCTCCGCGACTGCCCATCGGGCGAGACGTCGACCGATGCGCGGGAAACCGGCGTCGATGAGGACCTCGCCAACACGATAGACACTTACCGTGTAGCCGAGTGCACGACCCACGGGACTCGACAGCTCGAGCCGGGTGACGTCCCCGTGCCGTTCAACGCGAAGCACACGAGAAGGCTAATTGCCGGCACTTCGCGGTGACTCCAGTTCGCGCGCGCTGCGTCCGCGGGGGCGACCGCGCGTTGCCGCAAGCGACGCTCGCCCGTTACATTCCAGTCCATCAGCGCCCGGCCAGTACCGGCCGGGCGCTCCCTTTTATCTCACCCCTGACCGATCATGATCGAAGCACTGAAGCAGAAGCTCGGCCAGGAAGCAGAAAAGCTTCAGCACGAGCTCAACGTCGTCCTCCCGGCTGAAATTCGTAAAGCCGTGGAGCTTGGCGACCTGCGTGAGAACAGCGAATACAAGGCGGCGCTCGAACGACAGCAGTTTGTACAGGCGCGTCTCGGGCAGCTGCGCCAGCGTTTGAGCAAACTCTCGCAGATCGACATGTCGCAGATTCCCACCGATAAAGTCGGCTTGGGGTCAACGGTCATCGTCGAATGTCAGGAGACTATGGTCCGCGAGACGTACCGTCTCGTTTTCGGCGACTCCGAAGAATTCGAAGAGGGTACCGTCACGATGGCCTCGCCGATTGGGCGAGCCCTCGCCGGCAAGGCCGTCGGCGAACTGGCCATTCTCCAACTCCCCGCTCGTACTCGTCGCCTTCGAGTCGTCGAGCTCGTCACGATACACGTCTCGGCAGAGTAAACGCCGTAGGTCGCGACGAGGTCGCGGTACATCCGGCGTGACCCACGGGTTGTATCGAGCCGGGATTGTGATACCAGCCATTGCCTGGCTGGTTTTTCGTCCACACAGTTGATGTGTCAACAGTCGATGCAACACCCTCGGCCCCCTGCCGCGGGCGACCCTGTACGCTCAGCCTCGAGAGGAAAAAGACCATGCGACTCCTCGGTGTACTCGCAGTTGGTTTCCTAACGCTGACCACCGCATGCGGTGGCGGCGGTGGCGATGGAGACGGCGGGCCCGGCCCAAATCCGCAGCAGACGCTCAACGAAATTGTTCCTTCGGTAACGACTCTGAACCTCAGCGCCGGCGGCGGCGCGACGATTCAGATGACCGCTCGGGATACCGAAGGAGGGACGATCAGCAACCCGGGCACGTACTCGTACACATCACGTTCAACGACAATCGCTGAAGTCAATCAGCAAGGCGCCGTCGTCGGCATTTCGGCAGGCACAACCACGATCGACATCTCTCTCTCGCGCTCCGGAGTCACGAAGCAGGCGACGGTGAATGTCATCGTATCGGGCACGTTAGGACTCACCGCTTCCGTCGCCGCCGGAACAACCAGCAATACGTTCCAGCCGCAAGTTGTTGCTATCGCTCGCACCGGGACTGTCACATGGAGTTTTGGATCAGTAGAGCATAACGTCTTCTTTTCCGGCGCCAGTGGCGCTCCGTCGAACATCCCGACCACCAGCGGCGCGAGCATTTCGCGCACGTTCAATACTGCCGGCAACTTCACGTATGACTGCAACCTGCACGCGGGAATGACAGGAACCGTGATCGTCCGCTAGTCGTTAGGTATCTTGAGGTGGGGCGAGCGTGTGAGCGCTTGTCCCACCTGCGGGTTTTTTTGCCTGGAACGTTTTGCTCGACGTGGCGTCACGTCGTTCAACCGGGGGAAGCCATGCGACCGATAGGCTACCGCTTCGCTGCTGGTGTCGTGATGTCCTGTCTGATCGGCGTCGAGGGTGTCGCCCAGGAGCTGCGACTTGTCACGCTCGATCGCGACACGAAGCAGCCTGTCACAGACGTGCGTGTTTCGCTCTTGAGTCGCCGTCGCGTGGAGCTGGATACGGCACGCTCCGGCCCCGATGGTTCATTCACGCTCCGCGCGAAGGAGCCCGGAAAGTTTTTTCTGAGCGTGAGTCGCACGGGTTACCCCACGGAAGAGACCGACGCGATCTTCCTCGCCGCCGGTGAAACGCGTGTCGACACGCTGTTCCTCGCTCCGGCGCAGAAGCTCATGAAAGTCGAAGATGTGGTCGACCGCGAAATCGTGCGCATCTTCGGTGTGTCAGCGTCGAGCCTTTCGTCTCGGGCTCTGTTACTGCCCGATGACATCGAGCGCGTGCGGTCGAGTGCACGCACGGCATCCGACATCATCCAGCAGAAGGGTCCATCCTTCGTGCGGGTGCTCGGGGCGGGATCCGGGCGGGTCTGCTATCAGATTCAGGGTTCAAACTGCGCCGCGCAATACCTCAACGGCCAGCCGATTCCGTCATCCACCGACATTCCGGCCGAGGAGCTGGCGGCCGTTGCGATCCTCACGCCGATGGAAGCGCAAGTGGCGTTAGGCCAGAACAGCGGCGCGGTGCTGCTCTTCACACGGTCGCTGTTGCTTCCTCGTACGCGTTAGGCGTCGCGCATCCGGTCGTCGATCTCGAATTGGCGCTGCACGGATTGCTCGTATAGATCGACAGCGGCGCGCACGTCAAGCCCGTTCCAGCCAAACCGTGTCGCGAAGTGTGTAGCCACCCGAGCGGCGGCTGCCACGGCGTGGTCTCTGCGCTCGAATGCGAGCGGAACACGGCGTATCAGCACATCGGCAAGCGTGACAGCCAACTCGCGCTCGACGGCATACGTTGCCTCGGCCAGGAGATACGGCGCATGCACGTCGATCCGCTGTAGATCCTCGTTTCTGCCAAGCACCAGAGGCCAGCGCGATCCGTAGGCGCCAACGAGCCGTTGAGCGATCGCGTCGTCGCTCGCGACACTATGCGCGGCCGTGATAGCGGCGGGGACGTCGGGCAACTCGCCGCCCGGTAGAGGCACGCGTTGAGTAACGGAGTGCGTCTCGCGCAGCAGTAGTCGTCTGGCCAACTGATCCACCACTTCTTCAGCCATCGCGCGATACGTGGTGAGCTTCCCTCCAGTCACGACGAACATTCCCGGTTCTGATTCTACGATGGAGTGCTCGCGCGATGCTGAAGTCAGGGCACCGTGCACGTTAGGTGCCGCCAGGGGCCGTAACCCAGCCCAGGCGGCGATGACGTCGTCGTTCGTCAGGCGCGCGGCCGGGAAGTAGTGATTCACAGCATTCAGGAGATATGCGACGTCACCCCGCCCGGCCCGGACCTCGGCGGGCGCGCAGTGCGAGGGCGACTCTGTCGTCGTGGCGATGGTCAGCTCGCGCGCAGGGACGACAAAAAAGACGCGACCGTCGCTCGGCGCGATCAGTGTCAAAGCGCCGCTATTCCCGATGCGCGCGCGTGGAACGGCAATGTGCGCCCCTAACGAGCGAACAACACGCGCGGTCGGCTTCGCAAGCCCCGCGATGGAGGGCACGTCATCGCTCCAGGGGCCGATCGCGAAGACGACGGCACGGCTGCGCACCTGATGCGCCGCGTTGCCGGCTGCGTCACGCACCTCGAGTGCCCACTCCCCGCTTGCGTCGCTAACCCGGCTGACCTTTTCGACGACCGCGTGGTTGAGGGCGACGGCCCCTTGCTCCACAGCTGCAATGACGTTTGCCAAAACAAGGCGCGCATCGTCGGCCGCCGCGTCAAAGTAGCGCGCGCCGCCGCGCAGCGATTCCGTCCGCAACGCGGGCTCCGTGCGCAGCACCTCATCTGGCGCCAGACGCCGATGACGCGACACATTGCGAAACAAGGCCAGCGCGTCATACAGCGTGAGTCCGGCCGTCAACTTCCAGCCAGCAATGCGTGCTCCGGCGTACAATGGCCATGTGAAGGCCAGAGGCCTAACGAGATGCGGCGCGATCTTGAGCAGGATACGACGTTCCCGGCTCGACTCCAGCACGAGGTGCAGGTGTCCGTGTTCGAGATAGCGCACACCGCCGTGCACCATGCGCGACGAACGGCTGGATGTGCCGCTCGCGAAATCTTCGCGCTCGAAGAGGGCGACGCGCAGGCCGCGCAGCGCCGCGTCGCGCGCAATGCCGGCCCCCGTCACTCCGCCGCCCACGATCACCAGGTCCAACACATGGTTCGTAGCCGCGCTCCACGAGTGCGCGCGCCATGGCGCCGGAAAATATCCCCGCGATGACGTCCCCAGCCGAACCGAGCTCACGCGCGGATTGGACAGCTCGTTATGCAGCACGCCTTGCGCGCGACAAGGGGCCGTCGCGCTGGGTGCTGGAGCGCATGCGCATTCTGCCGCCGGGGTCGACCATTTGTGACATCGCCGGAGGGATCGGACGTCATGCAATCCCGGTCGCCCAAATGGGCCACCACGTCGTCTTGATTGACTTCATCGAAGCCGCGGTTCGCTTTGCGATGCAGCAATCGCCAGGAATTGCCGGTGTTGTTGCCGATGCGAGCGTGCTGCCTCTCAAAGAGACCGTATTCGATGCAGTTCTCGTGACCAACTTTCTCGACCGCGATCTGATCCCTGCGCTCATCGCGCTGCTCAAGCCGGGTGGCCATTTTGTGTACGAAACGTACACGACTGAGCACGCCGCGTTAGTCGCCGCAGGTCTGGCCAAGGCGCCACGCAGTGCGCGGTACCTGCTGAGGCGCGGTGAGCTGCGCGCCCTGTTAGGGGAACTCACGATCCTGGATTCACGAGAGGGTGAGGTCAACGACGAGGCCGGACGCCGAGCGTGCGCCTCGCTACACGGAGTCGCTACGCGCTAGCCACTGACGACTAGCTCAGCTTATGAGCTATGACCAGGCGACTAGCGACTATTTTTATCCAATGAATCGCGTCGCGATTGTCGCCGGCATCCGGACTCCATTTAGCAAGTCCGGCACATTGTATCGCCGGATGAGCGCAGTCGAGTTGGGGCGGGCCTGCGTCGCCGAACTTGTGCAACGTACGGAGCTGGATACCAAGAGTGTTGACGGTGTCGTCTTCGGAACCGTTGTCCCCTCGGTATTAGCGCCGAACATCGCGCGAGAGGTCGCGCTGCTTCCGCATTTCCCGAAGGGCATTCAGGCGTTCACGGTCGGACGCGCGTGCGCCTCGGCGAACCAGGCGATCACCGACGCGGCCGATCAGATCGCGCTCGGGCACGCGCACGTGATGATCGCAGGCGGCGCCGAGTCGCTCTCGATGGTTCCCATCCTGCACAGCGCGCGCTTTTCCGAAGCGTTGATCGCGGCCTCGCGAGCGAAGTCGTTAGGTGCACGTCTCAAATCCTTGAGCCGCATCAGGCCTCGCGACCTCGTGCCCGTGACCCCGGCCATCGCTGAGCCGTCGACGGGCGAGACGATGGGTGAATCCGCCGAGAAGATGGCGAAGCTCAACGGCATCTCGCGCGATGAGCAGGATGAGTTTGCGCTGCGATCGCACCGTCTCGCCGCGGCGGGAACGGCGGATGGGCGCCTAACGGCAGAAATGACGCCCGTCTGGGTCCCTCCGGCATACGACGCGACGGCGACGCTTGACAATGGGGTGCGCACCGACAGCACGCTGGAGCAGCTCAAGGCGTTGAAGCCCGTCTTCGACAGGAAGTATGGGAGTGTCACGGCGGGGAACAGCTCCCCGCTGACGGATGGCGCCGCCGCGGTACTGCTGATGTCCACCGAGCGTGCCGCCGCGTTAGGCCACGAGCCGCTTGGCTACATCCGCTCGTATGCATATGCCGCGCTGGACCCTGGCGAGCAGTTGCTGCAGGCACCGGTGCTGGCGGCACCCGTCGCGCTGCAACGCGCCGGACTTTCGCTCGCCAATATCGACCTCATTGAAATGCATGAGGCGTTTGCGGCGCAGGTGCTTTCGAACTTGCGTGGCTTCGAATCCAGGGATTGGGCGGTGCGCGCCGGCTTCTCGCAACCGGTCGGCGCTGTCGATCGCGCGAAGCTGAACGTGATGGGCGGCTCCATCGCGATCGGTCACCCGTTCGGAGCGACTGGAGCCCGCATAACGACAACGCTGTTGCACGAACTGAAGCGCCGCGGCGGGCAGTTCGGGCTCATGACGGTATGCGCCGCCGGCGGCATGGGCTTCGCCATGGTCGTCGAGAGGGCCTAGCTCACCGTGACCCGTGACCCCT
>JBFMFA010000035.1:0-12106 GCA_040753195.1 Gemmatimonadota bacterium
GCACCCACGCTGCCCGCAGCGGCCCTCGATCGCTCGGCGGCGGGGCTGTACGCACGCTTTTGCGCCGGGTGCCATGGAACCACTGGCGCGGGAGATGGACCCAACGCGCAGTATCTGCCGGTGCGCCCTGCGCCGCATCGCGCGTCGGCCGCGATGAGCCAGCGTCCGGACGACTCCCTGTTCGACACCATCGCCGGAGGCGGTGAAATCATGAACCGCAGCCCGCGCATGCCCGCGTTCGGTCAGACGCTTACGGCACAGGAGATCTCGTCGCTCGTTAGGTACATCCGGTCACTCTGCGACTGCGAAGGACCCGGCTGGTCGAGAGATGGAAAACGTTGATGAAGAAGCGCAGAAGGCAGGGACAAAGCGCAACGGACGTGGCGCGAGGCTCGCGCGACGAGGCGCGAGTCGTAAGGCGTAAGGCGCAAAGGCGCAGACTCCTGCTTTGGTCGGCCGGTGGCATCGTCGCGGCGGCTTTGGGACTCAGCGTTTGGTTTTTCGTCCGCCGCGACGTTCAAGAGGTCGTGGAATCGCTCCCCGCTCCCTCACGCCCTCCGCCTTCCGCCTCTCGCCTCGACGACTTTGTGGGTTCCGCTCGGTGCGCCTCCTGTCACGCAAGCGAATACGCCGTCTGGCAACGCTCGACACACGGCAAAGCCGGAGGTACGCCGAACGAGGTAGCGGTCATCGCGCCATTCAATGGAACGCCGATCCGATTCCGCGACGCCGAGGTCATCCCAACAGCGCGCGGGGGGACATTAACGTTTCTCGTGAGGCAGACCGGGCGGCCGGACGTGGTATTTCGCGTGGATGGAGTCATCGGCGGTGGTCACATGGAAGGCGGCGGCACCCAGGGGTTCGTCTCGCGCTACCCCGACGGCACGCTGCGCTTCCTCCCCTTCGACTTCATTCGCCGTGAGAACACCTGGTTCTGCAACACGAACCAGCGCGCCGATCATGGGTGGGTGCCGATCACCGAGGATCGCGCGCTCGCGGACTGCGGCGACTGGCCGCCCACGCGCGTGTTAGGCGACGAGCTGCGCTTCGCCAATTGCCAGTCGTGTCACGGAAGTCAAATCACGGTCACACTCGACACGACCACGCGCGGCTACCGCACGAGCTACACCACGCTCGCGATCAACTGCGAGTCCTGCCATGGCCCGGGCAAGCGCCACATCGAATTGGTGCGCTCTGGCCAAGGAGCCGCGTCGGGTGACATCGGCATGCGCCCGCTCGCCACACTCACCAAGGACCAATCGTTAGGAATCTGTTGGCAGTGCCACGCACTCAAAGACCAGCTGGCTGGCGGCTTCCGCTCCGGCGACGACCTAACGAGCTTCTACTCCACCCTCCTCCCCATACTCGGCGACGACCCGTTTTATCCTGACGGGCGCATTCGCACCTTCGCGTACCAGCAGGGACACCTCTACTCCGACTGCTACCGCAGCGGATCGATGACCTGCACCACCTGCCACGATCCGCACTCGCAAGGGTATCGCGACGTCGCCGGTAATCCACTCCCCGGTCGGTTCGACGATCGGCAGTGCACGTCCTGCCACGCGAGCAAGCTCCTGAACACGACCGCGCATACGCGCCACGCGCCGGAATCGACCGGGAGCCGCTGCGTAGCCTGTCACATGCCCTACCTGCAGGAAGCCGAGATCGGAAGCACGCTGCGTTATGCCCGCAGTGATCATTCGATTGCGATTCCACGGCCGGCGTTCGACTCCACGTTAGGCGTCGTCAGCGCCTGTCTTGGTTGCCATCAAGCGCGTGGCGCGGCGGCGTTGGAGCAACAGGTTGCCAACTGGTACGGGACTGTAAAGCCGCATCCGCGCGCGATCACCGCGCTGTTACGGGCGCCGGCCGTCACGGACGATGACGCAGCCGCCAAACTACTGCTCGTGCCTGACGACTCGCACGCACCTGCCCTCGTGACTGCGCTCGGCCACTATGCCGACCGGCATCTGGTGCCTGACGCGCCACTTGCGACCGACGCTCGGCGCCGCCTCGAAGGGCTCTCGGCCCACGCCGACCTCGATGTGCGGGCGCTTGCCCTCGCGTCGTTGCACTACGCGGCCGGAAATTCCGCGAGCGTGCGCCGCGTGCTGGGGCAGCGCCTGACGAGTGCCGGCGCTGAAGAATGGCCGCTTCGGCGTCGCTGGGCCGTCGTCCTCGGCTTCTTTGCGGATCGTCTACGCGCGCGTGGGGATCTCGTCGGCGCCGTCGCGGTCTACCGCAAGGCGCGAGAGGTGGATCCGTCGAGCGCACGGGTGTTGCTCAACATGGCCATCGCGCAGAACGAGAGTGGCGACCCCGCCGGTGCGTTGCGCTCCTTCATGGAAAGCCTAACGCACGACCCGTTGCAGCCCTTGGCATATGTGAACATGGGTATCGCCTACGAGGCACAGAACAACCTCGTGCAGGCGGCTCAGGCGTACCGCCGAGCACTGCAGCTGAACGAGCGCGAGCCGCTCGCCTACTTCAATCTCGGCAACGTTCTTGTGAAGTCGGACAGTCTGGAGCAAGCGCTCGCGATGTATGAGCGGGTGCGAACGCTGGACCCGTCAATCAGCCAGGCGCACTTTATGGTCGCGCGGATTCATGCGCAGCGCCGCGCGCTACGTGAGGCATTGGCGGCTGTCGAGCACGGTCTGGAGTTCGATAAGACGAACGCCGACGCGATTGCCTTACGAAATCAGCTGCGACGCGCTGGGAGTTCGTCGCAGTAGCCGTCAGTTTACGAACGCTCGCGGATGACGATGAGCGTCGTGTTCGCGTGGTCGCTGCTGTTTCCGGTCAGCCGGTCATCGTCTGTTTGTGGTATTTGTGCGGGCGGCTTGGTCGTGCCGGGGGGCAGCGGCTGGACGCGCGGGGCGTGATCCGCCTAACGCCATGCGACTCGCATCACGCAACACGCGCGCAAACGTCAACGCGTCCGCCGGCGCGATTCGGCCGCGCACGGTCACTAACGAATCATCGGCGAAGAAAAGCGAAAACACATGACCCGCCGAGTCTGGCCGAAGAGACAAAGACGCTGTGCCTTGGCGCATGCCTGGTTCGTGCAGCGAACTGCTCCAGCCGGGACTCGTCTTGCGCGGTCGACGCGCTAACAGACGCAGCGTCGAGTCCGACCAGCGTCGGACATCGGTACCAACAAACGACAGGAATAGGTTGCTCGCACCGTCGTCTATCGCGAGTCGCACCTGATTCGGCCGGACCTGGACGATGACTGCCATGTCGCCGTACATCGCGCGCGACACTGTGGCGAGAGTGTCCTGCGCCCTCAAGCGCTGAGCCACCAGACCCAGCACAAGGGCGGCTACGGTTAGGCTGATCCGCATGTCCTATATATACCGCGCACCTCTCGGCACGAGCCGTTTGTCCGCGCAAAGCCTATGGCGGACCCGAAGCGACGCACTCTATTTTGGGCGCGCTCTCCGCACGCCCAGAACGCAGCGGCTAAACCCTTTTCTGAGGTAGACATGCGCGGCTTCCAACGCTTGAGGCTCGCCGTACCGAAGATTGGCTTCCGTCTCGTCGCAACTCTCTTCGCCCTTGTCGCATTGGCCACCGTTCCTGCCCGTGCGCAGACGGGTTCCATCAGCGGCCGCGTCACCGACTCATCTTCGTCCCAGGGAATTACAGGGGCGCGCGTTCAGGCGTTGAGCGGTACCACGGTGGCAGGCGCCACACTCACCGGGCAGGACGGTGGGTATCGCCTTGCGAACCTGCAGCCGGGGACCTACACCGTGCAGGTCACGCGCATCGGATACCAGCTGCGCCGCGTGCCGAACGTGAACGTCACGGCTGGCGGGAGCGCCACCGTCGATTTTTCGATGACGGTCATCATCACCGAGCTGAATCCGGTTGTGACGACAGCCTCACGGCGGGAGGAGAAAGTTCTGGAGGCCCCCGCGTCGATTGCTGTTGTCGACGTTAGGTCGATCCAGGAACGACCGTCCGTGACTGTCGCCGATCACATCAAAACGGTGCCGGGCGTCGACGTGAATCAGGGGGGCGTTATGCAGGCGAACATTGTCGCCCGCGGATTCAACAACGCCTTCTCCGGCTCGATCCTAACGCTGCAGGACTACCGCTTCGCGTCGGTACCATCGTTGCGGGTTAACGTGCCGTACCTCTTCACGGGCACCAACGAAGACGTCGAGCGTGTGGAAGTGTTGTTAGGCCCTGCCTCGGCGTTGTACGGACCGAACAGCGCCAACGGCGTGCTGCACATCATCACCAAATCTCCCTTCACGTCGCAGGGCACGACCCTCACGGTCGACGGTGGGACCCGATCGCTTTTCCGCGGCTCCGCGCGCACCTCGCAGCTGCTCGGCGACAAGGTCGGCTTCAAGTTGTCTGGTGACTTTTTCTCCGCGAAGGAGTGGGAATACGATGATCCGGGTGAGCCTGACGTCTTCCCGACGGCCGCGCCCCCGGGCCGCCGAGGACGGCCTAACGAGCGTGATTTCGATCTCGAGCGCATGTCGGGTGAAGCCCGCGTAGATATCCGGCCGCGCGACGATCTCGAACTCGTGTCGACAATCGGTTATACGAAGCTGGCGAGTGGCATGGAGTACACCGGCGCCAACGGCACCGCACAGGTGAAGAACTGGAGCTACCTCTCGCTACAGCAACGCGCGCGGATGGGCCGCTGGTTCGGCCAGATCTTCGCCAACCTCAGTGACGCTGGAAATGCCGACTCGTTGGACCTCGAGGGGACGTTCCTCCTGCGGTCTGGCCAACCCATCGTCGACAAATCGCGCGTCTTTGCGGCACAACTGCAGCATTCGTGGGACTTCGGCACCCGACAAGGCTTCGTGTACGGCTTCGATTGGATCAAAACCGAGCCGCGCACCGGCAATACGATCAACGGTCGCAATGAGGACGACGACGAAGTCACGGAAATCGGCGGATACATTCAGTCGACCACCCGTTTGCACAGCATGTGGGACTTCATCGCTGCACTGCGGCTCGACAAACACGATCGCATTGACGGAAGCCAGGTTTCGCCCCGCGCCGCGCTCATTTTCAAGCCCACGCCGACGCAGAACTGGCGCGTCACATACAACCGCGCGTTCCAGACGCCGGCGAACTTCACGATGTTCCTGGATCTCGTCCAGGCACGCAACATTCAGAACTCCGGCTACGACATCCGTGCGTTAGGCAACCCGCCAAAGACGGGACATCAGTTCAATCGCACGTGTCAGAACACGGTGAGCGGTGGTCTTTGTATGATGTCGCGCTTCACCGGTGGGAACACCTTCGTCAACGCGACAGCCAATACGGCATACCCGGGCCTGCTTACGGCATTTGCGCCTACGATCACCGCGGCGCTGACGCCGACGTTAGGTGCGCAACGCGCCGGCGCCGTGGCGCAGGCACTGGCCGCATTGCGACCCTCGGAGACACAGGTCGGCACACGCATTACCTATCTCAACAACGCCGCGAATACGAGTCTCGACCTATCGCCGGGGCAGGTGCAGGACATCAGCGCGCTGGAAGCGTCCTTCAACAATACGTATGAGTTGGGCTACAAAGGCATCCTCGGCGAGCGTGTGCGTCTGGCCGTTGATCTGTGGCATCAGGTGCGCGGCGACGTCGGCAATCCGGCAGGCCTCGCCACGCCAAGCATCTTCTTCAATCCTCAATCGTTAGGCGCGTACATCGGACCCGCCATCGCGCAGGCCCTCATTGCATCAGGCGTTCCGCAGGCCCAAGCCGTCCAGCTCGCTCCGCAGATCGCCACACAGCTGGTTGCCGGCGCGGGCGGAGTTCCGGGCCTCGCCGCCGTGCCGCTCGGCATCGTACAGTTCAACGACCCGCGCTTCGCCACCGCGACCGACATCTATGCCACATACACATCCACGCGTGACGAAGAATTCACCGTGCAGGGCATCGACATGGCGCTCGATTTCGCCGTCAACGACGTTTGGACGGTCGCCGGAACGTACAGTTGGGTCAGTAGTTTGATTTTCGATGACGTCGTGAGCAGCAACAATCGCCCGCTCATGCTTAACGCGCCGGACAACAAAGGGTCTGTTTCGCTGAGGTACAACAGCGAGCCGCGCGGCATCGGGTACGAAATCCGCGCTCGTTATGCGTCGGACTATCCTGTCAACTCCGGCGTGTATGCCACCGACTTCGCGTTCCCGCGGCCAGGTGTCACGGGCACGTACACGTACGAACCGGTCGATCCGCAAGCCTTCCTCGACCTTTCGTTCAACTGGCGCTTGCCGCTCGCCGGCGCCCGTGAAGCCATGCTCTCGCTCATGGGAACGAACGTGACGAATAACAAAGCACGTTCATTCCCGGGCTTCCCGCAAATCGGCGCCATGTTCATGACGCGGTTGCAGTATACGTTCTAACTACAGGTTCAAGGTCTAAGGTCTAAGGTCTAGGCTTTAAAGTCTAAGGTTTAAGCAAACACGCGTTCGACCTTAGACCTTAGACCTTAGACCTTTGACCTGTTGTGCAAGTCTTCGCCCATCGCGGCAATTCAGCCCACGCACCAGAGAACACGCTCGAGTCGTTTCGCCAGGCCGTCGCGTTAGGCGTCGATGGCGTCGAATTCGACGTCAGACTTTCGGCAGACGGTGAAGTGGTCGTCATGCATGACCCCACCGTCGATCGCACCACCAGCGGGACGGGGGCCGTGCGAAGCCTAACGCTGAGCCAGCTGCGCACGTTCGACGCCGGCTACCACTTTGGCCCGCCAGACTACCCGTATCGCGCCAAAGGCGTCACGATCCCCACCGCGCGCGAAGCCCTGGAGTTGACCTCGCCGCTCGAGCTGATCATCGAAATCAAAGCCGTCGAAGCCGCAGAGCCGCTGCTTCATCTCATCAAGTCGCGCGGCGACGACGCGCGCGTCACAATCGGCTCGTTTGTTCCGGAGGCCCTCGTCCCCTTCCGTCGCGCCGGCCTGCGCACCACGGCGTCGCTCCCGGAGGCACGCGCGCTCGTCGCGCCGGCCGTGTGCCAGCTCAAGCGTTCCAGACTGCCGTATACGATGCTCTCCATCCCTCCGCGTTACCGAGGAATTCCGCTTCCGCTATCGTCGCTGGCGCGTTGCGTCGCGCCGGCCGGAGTCAGCGTATCGGTGTGGACCGTCAATGACCCGCGTCTTGCCGTGCGTCTCTGGCGCGGCGGTGTCGCCGCGATCATCACAGACGACCCTCGCACAATCCTGAACGCTCGCCGCGCACTCGCCTGACTCTTCGATTCATGGGCGGGATCTGCATCCGGTCATCCGGTCATCGTACTTCTGTTGGTTGTCGTTTAGTCTCCGACCCTGACGAAATTCGGTCGAGCTGCGATCTGTGTCGTCTCAAACTTGGGGAGTACGTGCTCGACTTGCGGTAGCAACTCGGTCGCGATCCTCGTCGCCAGGTCATCCGCGCGCTGCATCCGCGCCGCGAATTCTGCCGCACTTCCGCCTTTCGCCTGGTCCAGCGGGACCATCACCCGCACCAGCGCCTCTTCAGTTCGTCCGTGGCGCGCGGCATCACGCAGCAGATCCCATTTGACGCGATACTCGCTCCATGCGACGCGACCGCGACCCTGGTACCAGTAGTACACCACCGCCTGCGACGGGCCGTTGGCCAACAGGTAACGGTTGACGGTCGCCTCGCGGCCATGCACCGTTAGGCTTCGCTGTCCCGACTCCACTTGTTGCCATCCCGCGCCCGGAAGACAGTTACGTGGCGAGTGGATCGTCTTCCCCGTAACCTGCGATTCGTAGTAGCCGACGTAGACGGAAAATGCAGGCGTGGTGTCGCGCGAAAAGACGCGGAAGACATAGTCCGTCATTCCGGCGACGCGCCGTTCTTCTTCAGTAACTTCCCGGTCGTCGCCCGTATACCCGGCGAGACTGAGCGGCATCGTCTTCAGCGGAGCCACGAGTTGAATGGGAGTTTGTCGTGTGGCCGCTTGAATGAAGATGACGCCGGCCGCAAGCACAGTCGCCGGGATCGCGAGCCTAACGCGGCCCAACGCCCGCTCGCTGTGAGCGTTGACCGTTGACCTTTGACCTCCCGGCTCGCCCTGATCCGTGATCCGTGACCCGCGACCCATAAACCGCCTTTCCACCCTCAGCGCCAGCCAGGTCACTGCCCCCAGCATTCCAAAAGCGACCACGAACATCAGCCACCCTTCGGTCATGTGCGAAAAGCCTTCCGCCGCGGCTGGGCTCACGAACAGCACGAGAAACCCTGTCAGGAAGACTCGGATGCCGTTGAGCAGCACCGCGATCGGAATCGAGAGCGCCACGATGGCCACGCGCGTGACCGGATGCTTCGCCACGAGACCGCCTAACAACACGCCAAGGCTGAGCAGCGCGGCCAGCGAACGCAGTCCGCTGCACGCTTCGGTCACGAACAGGTCGTGTCCGGGAAGGCGTACCACATTGCCGCTCAACACGACAGGCACGTGCCGCGATTCGAGGAGGGCCGCTCCGATCTGCGACGCTTTCATCTGCAGCGGCAACGCCAACGAGCTGAGGATGATCTCGGGCAGCGGCAACGCCAGCGCCACGAGCGTGACGGGCAGCCACCAGGCCAGCAGCTGCCTGAACCCCCACGCGTACGTGATCAACCCCGCGGCTGCGATCGCGACCGACGTGCGCGCAAAAAAGGCTTCCGCCGCGATCGCCGACATGTAGCGCAAAGCCACGGCGAAGACGATGATGGCGATGCCTAACGCCGTTTGACCGCGCGCCTCGCGGCTTACACCGGCGCGGTACGCGAGAATCACCGCCAGCGGCACCAGCAGGAGCCCGTGACCGTAGTCCGGGCTTTCCCACCACGTGCGGGCCAGGTTCACCAGCGGGTCCGCAAACAGCGCCACGAACGCGATACCCGTCGCGCCAATGGCCACCGGCCGCAGCCAGCGCGCCGCGGCGTGATCGCTTATGGAAATGGGTTTGGGCTGGGCGTTCATGTAGACCTGATAAAGTATCTCAGCACTGCGTGCCAAGCGGGACTGCTACCGCAAGCCCTGCGCCTCCGTCCGCGCCCTCACCTCGGTCAAGACGACCCGATTCTTGGCCAATAACGCGGCCACTATCACACCGGCGTTGTGACGTGCTGCGCGGCGTTACCGCCTCAGGCAGCCCCATCGTCTAGGCTCAGATCAGAGGACTCCTATGCACAAATCTCCGCGGTCAATTTTGGCACGTGCGGCCGTCGTTTTTGCCCTCGTTATGGCATCCGCCGCCCCACTCTTTGCGCAGCGCTTCCCGTCGCAAGCACGCGACGGCATGACGCGACGGCAGTTCTGGGGTGCGCTCAGCCTCGGCAACGCGACCGCCGCGCTCTCCTGCAGCGTCTGCCGCGACATGTCCGACCGCTCCGTCGCCGCCGGCTTGACCATTGGCGTTAGGCAGACGTCACGCATGTACCTGGGCCTGCAGCTCGATGGCTGGTACCGCTTCTCAGGCGGCGAGAACGATCGCGTGTATTCCGTCGGCCCGCTCGTTCAATACTACCCCAACGGCAAGCGGCCCTTGTTCGTTAGGCTCGGCCTCGGATGGGCCGCGTTCCTGGCCACCGACGAAGACGAGAACGTCTCGAGCCGCTCGGTCGCGGCACAGCTGGGCGTGGGATACGACGTCGCCATCTCGCACTCCTACCTCCTCACGCCCTTTGTGAGCTACATGCGCGGCGCCGGCGGCCGGCTCAGCGTGAACGGTGAGAATGCGACGATTCCGGCCGGCGTCGAGCTCCTGCAGTACGGTCTGCAAATGACCCTGCGTTAGGCACATCGCTCTTCCCCTCGACTAGGATCGCCATATGCGAGTGAAATCGCTCTCTTTTATAGGCGTCATGCTGCTGCTGCTCGGTTGCGCGGCGGATGACTATTCCCTCTCGCCCGTCCAGCCCACGGGCGGTACGGCGCGCGCCTACGGCCTCTGGACGCCCAGTGCGCGCGAGACCTGCACCAAGGCGCAGCACGACGCGTATTCCACCGTCGGGCCGGACGGAAAGCTCTACCCGATCTGGCACCCGCCGACCGATCCGCAGTCCGGTTGCACCTTCGGCCACGAACATGGCCGTGACCCGCGCGGTTCAGACCTGTACGGGCAGGTCGGTGATATCCCGTTAGGCTACGCCAACGAGCAGCTCGAAATCCACGATCCGGCCAATCCGCGCAACGAAGACCACTTCGGTCACAAGATCGAGTGGGAGAATGACGTCGAAATGAACGCCGGTTCTTCGCTCACCAATCGTTTCTTCGATATCCGGTGCGACATCCTCGTCAAGCTGCACCAGGGCACGCACTCCAAAGACGCATTCACGAACAACCTGCACGAGCTGGTCTATCACATTAAGTGCAACGACGGCACCGAGATGCATTTGACGTTCATGGCAGCCATCGGTACGCCTGGTGAGTTCGAGACATCGTGCGATCGCCGGCGCATCCGCGTCGGTCAAGCTACGCCCGTGAACTCACCGAACGGCGGCGGCGTTCGCATCATTCCCGATGTGGACTGCGTGATGCGCCACATGCTTGTCGCGCCCAATCGTGAGAGCAACTTCTTCTCGGCGCTGCACGAGAGCTGGGAGACGTCCAACTCGATACGAACCGAGGATGGCCACACGCTCGCGCACTTTAATCCGTATTTCCAGGTCGATGCGCCGAGCCGATACTATGATCCAGCAGCGCCTAACGTCACGGCGCGGCCGGTAGACGTCTGTTACATGACCGGGCCTTCTGGTGAACGTGCTCGTGGCGGGCTGTGCACCCAGTCGACGAACAACGGGGCGATCACGGGTGTGACGTGGGATGATCCGCGCTCGCGCTTCAACGGCGTGGGGCGCATGGTCGACATCAACAGCAACATCATCGACAACGAGAAGGGACCTGCCGTTTGGTATACAGACCCATTTGGCAAGGAAGGGCGCACGAAGCCATTCCCTGGGTCAATCAAACAATGGATTGCACCCATTGCTGGCGTATTGAACCCGGAAGGCCCTGGCCTCGGCAACCGGCGGAATTACGGCGGAGTGGGTGTCCGGGCGCCGAACTAGCTCGAGGCGAAACGGCGCTGATCGACAAACGGCGGGGGAGCAATCCTCCGCCGTTTTCTATTGCGTTAGGTTTCCCGCATGAACGCTGCGCCGATCCTCGCCCATATCGCGCAACTGCTTGCGAAACACAAACTCGATGCGGTCCTGATTGGCAATGCGGCTGCTGCCTTGCAGGGCGCCCCGGTAACGACAGTCGATCTCGATTTCATGTTCCGCGACACACTTCGTAACCTTCAGAAGTTGCGACGCATAGCCGACGACCTTGATGCCGCGATCATGCGTCCTTTCTATTCCGCGTCGGCGCTGTACCCGGTTGTGAGGGATCGTGATTCCCTGCAACTGGACTTCATGACGAAGATCGACGGCCTCCGCTCGTATAACTCGTTGCGCAGCCGAGCTGACGTTGTGCGCTTCAAAGCGCACGAGGTGCGCGTGGCAACACTGAATGACATCATTCGGAGCAAGGCTGCGGCAAACCGGCCAGAGGACCGCGCGGTATTGCCGATCTTAAGGAAGACGCTAAGTGAAAAAGAAAACGCGTAAGAGAAAATCTGCGTTGCGACTCGAAAGCGACCGCGCGAGGATTGAACAGATCCGTCGCTTGTGGCGTTGCCAATGCACAAACGCACGCATTTCCTTCGCATTCGGCATCAGACTGGTGGATCACACATCTAGCTGACTACGCTTTGGCGCGTGCGCAAGCCTCCGTGTTAGGCAAGTACGCTTATCGCGTATGGTCTGGCACTTCAACCCAGGCAAGCTATCGATAGGGCGGCTGCTGTTAGCGCTAAAACCCAGGCGACGCAGCAAAAGTCTCCGCAACGAGCCCTGTGATTTCCTCAGCACTCGGTGAGCCACACAAGAAGCTCGCGTGGCAGGCGTGGGATGTTACGGTGCGTTCCGTTATCCCACCCGACGGCAACGCCACAATCGTTCACGTCCTCGAGATGCGTGCCTCCGAACAGGCCTACAAGAAGTTGCTCTGCTCCACCAATCCAGACACTGACGTACCATTCGATGTCATTCCGAACCGTCGCGTACATTCGACCCGCGCGATCAACGTCGCT
>JBFMFA010000036.1:0-11894 GCA_040753195.1 Gemmatimonadota bacterium
CGCGCTGGAGCGGGTCGCGGTGGGAAGCAGGTTCCGGCGCGACATTCGACCTCGCGCGCAATGACCGCCGCACGGACGGGTGGACGTCGGCGGACGCGGCTGGTCTGGCCATCTTCCCGGGACTCGTCAGGCGCGATGAGGTTTTGGCGGCCACACCGATTCGTCACGCCTTCCGCGTCACCACACGCGCGACGAACGGCTATGTCTGGCCAGCTTCTCATCGGGCGGGGAGCACCGCCGGTGCGCCGCCGTTAGGCGCACGCCTGCGGCTCAAGGCATCCAAGGATATCAGCTCCTTTCCGCCGGACATCCGCAAGATCTTCCAGGCGATAAAGACATACGGTCTTATCGTCGCTGACAACGGCTCGGACATGTACATCACGGGGACGATGGACCCGGGGTGGAACAACGACGTGTTGAACCCGGCATTCCGCAGCCTGACAGCGGATGACTTCGAGGTTGTTACGTTGGGCTGGGGGCGGAACTAGCGCTCGAGTGCGCGCCGATTTCATCGTCGGCGACGTTGTTGCGCTGCGCGAGCCAAAGGAACGGGATCCCGAGGGCCTGAATCGCGGCGCAGAGTCCGTACGACGCCGGGTATCCCCAGACGTCGGCTGCTTTGCCGAGCACAGGCTGCGACGCCGCGGCGCCCGTCGAGCTCAATAGGGAATCGAAGGAGAGAACCGTCGCGCGCGCATTCGACGGAATCAGCGCGTTCAGAAACGACTGCCTAACAGGCACGAGCGCCGCGAACATCAATCCCCATAAGACGAGCAGGGTCACCGCGACCCAGAAGCGGGGCACGAGGCCGATCGCGAGAAGCGTGATCGTGCTCGTCGTGAGGCCGGCGAGAAGAACTGTCGTACGACGGTGAAAGACACGCCCGAGGTGCGGGACGAGCAGTCCGCCGGCGATCTGGGCGCCGGCGACGATCGCGGCGGCGAGACCAGCCACGCCATACGCCCGCTCGTTGCCGTACAACTCGAGCAGATACGGCTGCATGGCGTAAAACGCGTAGATCGTCACGCCGCCAGTGAACGGTGCTTCGAGCATCACCCAGCGAACCGGCGTCTTTCCCAATCCGTGTTTCAGCGATTCGCGCAACACGTGCTTCACCTCGGCGAACGCGTTCTTGCCGTGCGTCGGCGTGAAACCGAGGTCGCGCATCAACATGAAGGCGAATACAAACGTTAGGCCGAGGATGCCGGCGCGCACGATGTATGGCACACCGAGGTTCGTCGCTTGCGCAATGACACCTCCCGCCACCGAACCGACCAGCATCGCTGCACCCTCGGCGATCTCCCCCTTGGCGAGCACCGACTCCAGCGTCCCTCCTTCGCGCATGAAGCCTGTGTGCTCCAACGCGTCGACGAGCCAGGCCTGCACCGCGCCGGAAAAGAACGTGAAGCCAAGCCCGAGCAGCGCCGACGCCGCGGCCCATGCCCACATGGGAGCCTGGATGCGCCACATCCACAGGTAGAGCAGCGTGGACACGCCTAACGTGAGTGTGCCGAGGAGATAGGACGTGCGCCGACCCTGCGTGTCGGCCACGACTCCGGTCGGCACCTCGAAGATCACCATCCCCGCCGTGAAGAACGCATTTGCCGTGAACGCTTCGGCGTTGCTGAGCCCTGCGTCGAGGAGAAACAGCGTGTTGATCCCCCAAATCAACGAGGCCGCCAGCGTGTGCAGCGTGAGCAGCAGCAGGTAGACTCGCTGAATGCCCCGCGCCTGGCTGTTCATCGTGCTCGCACTGAGTCCGGCAGAGCGGCTGACGGCCAGCTCACGCGACTTCCGAGAGTCCGGCGTTAGGCTGCGTCGCGGAAACGGGCGATGCGGTACCGTGACTGCCCGCTCCGGGCCGGCCGCGGCGACCGAGCGTTAGCGCAGCAAAGAGCGCCAAGCCTAACGTCCCGACGACGCTGATCCCGGCCACGAGTCGCAAGCCGCGCAGGAACGCCGCGCGCGAGGCGGCGACGAGGGCGTCGGCGGTCTGTGCCGGCAGCTGCTTCGCGACGTCGACGGCCCCGCCGAGTGTACCGCGGGCCGCTTCGGCCGCGGCGATCGGCAGATCAACCGGCAATGCATCGGCCATCATTGCGCGGTACACCGCGACCCCAATGCTGCCGAAGATCGCAATGCCCATCGCGCCGCCGAACTCCGCGCTCGTCTCGGAGATCGCCGACGCGGCGCCGGCGCGTTCAGGCGGCGCCGAACCGACGATGAGGTCTGTCGTGAGGGTAAAGACCGGGGCAAACCCGAATGAGAAGACGAAGGTGCCTAACGCAAACGCAAGGAAGCTGGTGCCTTCGCCGACGCGCGTGAAGAACGCAAACCCGGGCGCGGCGAGCGTGAGACCGATGGCCATGAGATACGCAGGCTGGATGCGCTTCACCAGCAGCGGGGTGAGCAGGGAGCCAACGACAAACGCGATGGCCCACGGCAGCGACCAGAGCCCGGCTATGAGCGGCGACAGGCCGACGACCAACTGCAAATACTGCGGGATGAAGAGGAAGCCGCCGAAGAGCACGACGATCCCGAGCCCATATAGCGCCAGCGATGGGCTGAACCCCGGCACCTTGAAGAGACGCAGGTCGATGAGCGGATCACTGAGCGTCAGCTGGCGACGGACGAAAAGCGCTCCAAGCGCCACGCCGGCCGCGATGCTGCCAAACGCAGTGAGACTCGCACCATCCTGCGCAATCAATTTCAGTCCAAAGATCGTCGACAACACCGCGGTCAGAGACAACACGGCGCTCGCGATGTCCAGCCGGCCAGCGTCGGGATCGCGGTATTCAGGAAGCAGGATCGGTCCCACGGCCAGCAACAATAGCATGATCGGCACATTGATGAGAAAAACGGCCCCCCACCAATAGAACTGCAAGATCAGCCCGCCGATCACCGGTCCGATGGCTCCACCTAACGAGAACGCCGTGATCCAGATGCTGATCGCGATCGTCCGCTGGTGCGGATCGTGGAACATGTTGCGGATCAGCGAAAGCGTGGACGGGGCGACCGTCGCGCCAGCCACACCGAGCAGCGCCCGCGTTGCGATCAGCATCCCCGCGGTCTTCGATAAAGCGGCCAGAACGGACGCGACCCCAAACGCGGCGGCACCGATGAGCAGGAGGCGCCGGCGTCCGATGCGGTCGCCTAACGTGCCCATCGTGATCAGCGACCCAGCGACGAGGAACCCGTAGATGTCGATGATCCAGAGGAGCTGCGCGGCCGACGGCTTGAGGTCGGCGCTCAGCTCGGGCACCGCGAGGTGCAAGACCGTGAGGTCCATCGAATAGATGAGGCAAGGCAGCGCGATGACCGCGAGCCCGATCCACTCACGTCGCCCAGCACGTCCAGAATGGGTTTCAGCCATACACTACTGTCTCGTTAGGTTACATCGCCGGGCGCGCTCGGCTATCCCGCGGCGCGCCGCACCGTAGCGCACTAATCCCTCGACGGGGCAAACGCTCCCCGCCCACACGAGCTCGGCGCCTCCCACACGGCAACGGGCCCCCATCACTGGCGTCGAGTGGATCGTCAGAAACACGACATTTCCCACATATTTCCTCTTGCGGTGGACCCCTGGCGCGCCCTGCTTGTAGCAGGTGGTGCAACGCTGAGACTAGGCCCGGCCACGAAACTCATCGGCGGCCACTGGCGTTAGCGTTGGACCAGTGCGCCAATCGACAGCCGAGCAACCGCTGGCAGGCCCTCACTTGTCCAAATAAGGCTATGGGGGCCGTGAGGCCATCCGACCCTAAGAAGAGGAATGATTCACTCCACAGGCAAGTTTCGCGTGGTCATCGTCGCCGCAACTGTGGCGCTCGCCGCCTGCAGTAGCGCGACGTCCGGTCGGCGCGTCGCCGAGCTCTCTCCTCAGGAGAAGGCTCGAGCTGACAGCGCCATGTGGCCGTACACCCAAGCGGACGTCGACTTCATGTGGAACATGATCCATCACCACGCCCAGGCGCTTGTGATGGCTCGGCTTGCTCCAACGAACGACGCTGGTCGTGACGTACGGGTGCTCTGCGAGCGTGTGATCAATGCCCAGACCGACGAAATCGCGATCATGACGCAATGGCTGCGGGAGCGGAACAAGCCGGTCCCGACGCCTGACCCGAGCGGCAAACGGATGATGATGAACGGCGTTGAGCATGAAATGCAGATGACGGGGATGCTGACCGAGTCGCAAATGAATGAGCTCACCGCGGCTCGAGGTAAGGAATTCGACCGCACCTTCCTTCAAATGATGATCCAGCACCATCAAGGCGCTGTCGCCATGGTGCAGGAGCTTTTGTCGGCACGAGGCGCAGCGATCGACGAAACTGTTTTCAAGGTCGCGTCGGATATCCACGTCGATCAGGAGACCGAAATCCGTCGCATGCAGACGATGTTGTTCAACATGCTAGTCAAACCCGAGCAATAATCCCCCGCCAGAGGAATAGCACATATGGCCTTCCCGTTACGAACACGTACGTTAGCGCTCGCGTTAGGGGCCCTCGCCCTTGGCGCGTGCTCCTCGAGTCCCCCCCAAACGGCCGCAGCACCGCAGCCGGACCCGCGCGTCGGACTACGCGCCGGCAAACACGACGCGGCGGAAGCCGTCTCGAACCTGCGTGTGTTGTCGAAGAATCCGCCGCCGGAGCGACACGCCAACGCCACGAACTCGGATATCGCGTTTACCGGCAACTACGCGATTCAAGGCAACTACTACGGCCCGCTGATCTGGGACATCTCGAATCCGAGCAAGCCCACGTTGAAAGCGGCGATCGTCTGCCCGGCATCCCAGAACGATGTCTCGGTCTATCGGAACCTGCTGTTTGTTTCTGCCGAGGCGTTCAATGGTCGTCTCGATTGCGGAACGACCGCATTCACAGCGGCAGACAGTGTGAGCAAGCAGCGCATGCGCGGCATTCGCATCTTCGACATCAGCGACATGGCGAATCCGAAGCTGATTCACAGTGTGCAAACGTGCCGCGGCTCACACACGCACACAGTGCTCGAGGATCCCAAGGACAAGGAGAACGTGTACATCTACGTCTCCGGTTCGGCGCCCGTGCGTTCGCCCAACGAAATGCCTGGCTGCATCGACAAGGGTGCTGCGCAGAACGACCCGGACAACGCGCGCTTCCGCATCGAAGTGATCAAAGTGCCGTTGGCCAATCCGGCAGCGGCCGCGATCGTCGCTTCGCCGCGCATTTTCAACGATCTCGTCGCGCCGCCGCGTCACGGTGAAGCGCCAGAAGACATCGCTGCCGCGAAAGCGCGTGCCGACTCGGCTATCAAGGCTGGCGGGTACGTCGTAAACGTGTTCGGCAACCAGCAGGTCCTGCCCAACCAGATGATCCGTCCGATGCTCGACAGTCTCGTGAAAGTGCGCGGTGGTACAGGGGCGCCCACGGCTGCCGACAGCGCCAAGTTGCGCACGGAGATTCAGGGGATCGTCGACAAGCTGATCGGTGCGCAACCGCAGCAGGGGAGCGGTCCGCGTCCTGGCCCGACGCAGTGTCACGATATCACGGTATATCCCGCGTTAGGCCTGGCCGGTGGTGCTTGCGAAGGTTACGGCTTCCTGCTCGATATCTCGGATCCGGTCAACCCGCGTCGTATCGGTGCTGTCGCTGACTCGAACTTCGCGTATTGGCACTCGGCGACGTTCAACAACGACGGAACGAAGATTCTCTTCTCCGACGAGTGGGGCGGCGGCGGTGGTCCGAAGTGTCGCGCGACCGACAAGAAGGAATGGGGTGCAAACGCCATCTTCACGGTCGAAAACCGTCAGATGAAGTTCAAGAGTTACTACAAGATGCCGGCTGCGCAGACGTCACTCGAGAACTGCGTCGCGCATAACGGTTCGTTGATCCCGATTCCTGGTCGCGACGTGATGGTGCAGTCCTGGTATCAGGGCGGTATCTCGATCTTCGACTTCACCGATCCGGCGAATCCGAAAGAAATCGCGTTCCACGACCGCGGCCCGACCGACTCCGTGCGTGCTGCGGGCGGCGGTTCCTGGTCGGTGTACTGGTACAACGGCGCGATGTATAGCTCCGAAATTGCGCGTGGTTTCGACGTCTTCGAACTGACGCCAAGCGAACATCTCACGCAGAACGAGATCGACGCGGCGAAGACAGTGCACTTCGACTACTTCAACGCGCAGGGTCAGCCGAAGCTGGTCTGGCCGCCGAGCTTTGCTCTGGCGCGCGCGTACACTGACCAGCTGGAGCGCAACAAGTGCCTCAGCGCCGAACGTATCGCAAGCGTTAGGCAAGGTCTCGCGGCAGCGGAACGTGCGTCCGGTACGGCTCGCTCGACGGCGTTGTCGCAGATGACGACTCAGCTCGAGTCGGATGCGCGTTCGTCATGCGATGGGCCGAAGGTTCAGAAGCTCGTATCTTCGATCCGCGATTTGTCGAATGTGCTGCCGTAGTCGCTAGTCGCTAGCTATTAGAAAGGGCCAGGGAATCTCCTGGCCCTTTCTGCTTGTCACCGCGCGCACGCCCAACAGGTATATCTGTCGCCCGAGCGTCGGCAACCAACGATAGAACAATGACCGGGGACCGGATGACCGGATACAATCGTTCTGATCGTGGATTCTTTGTTATCCGTTCATCCGCCGTTTCCGGTCATCGCTTTATTGGCAGTCGCCGTTACCGAAGTGCTGACCAAAGCTGGCCATGCGCCACAGCGCGCCGTCACTGCGTTTTCCGCGGTCCCTGCGGTTCACCAAGCGCGGTCTACTGCCTTCGTATAGCCACGGCAGGATCGATCTTCGCCGCACGTAGTGCCGGCAGCCAGCACGCACCAATACCCACTGCAATCATTACAAGCGCAACGCCGAGCAGTGTCACAGGGTCGTTAGGCGTCACGCCAAATAGGAAGCTCTGAATCAACCGGCTTCCAATGATGGCGCCGGCCACGCCTAACAGCAGTCCAATTCCCAACAGCACGCCTCCTTCTCCGAGAATCATGCGCTGCACCTTGCCGCGGTCGGCGCCGAGGCTCATGCGAATGCCGATCTCGTTCGTACGCGCGCTCACCGAAAATGCCAGCACGCCGGCTATTCCTACGGCCGCGATAATCAACGCAAGAATGCTGAATGACGAGATCAGCACGGCGTTGAGACGACGCGGTGCGACGCTCTGATCTTTGATCTGATCCACCGTCAGGACATTCTCGATCGGCGCATCAGGCACGATGCCCCTCACGAGTCGCGTCGTCGTAGGGATGAGCGACGGCGCATCGTTTGCCGCGCGGATCACAATGCCCGCCTGCCCGAAGCTCACTTCCTGCACGAACGGCTGATACACAACAGGTACCGGCTCAGCGTCCAGCCCGCCGTCCTTTGTATTTCCAACAACGCCAACAACGGTGCGCCAATCACCGCTCACCGGAATGAATCGCAACACGTCGCCAGTCCACGCGACGCGTTGGCCAATCGGTTCTTTGTCTGGAAACAGGCGCTCAGCGAGGTTCTGATTGAGAATCACCACGCGCGCCGCGCTATCGCGATCGGTCGACGTAAACTCACGTCCTTTCAGTAATGGAATTCCTGCGGCGCGGAAAAACTCCGGACTCGCCGTGCGGTATTCGGCTCGCGGAATCGCCTCCCCGGCAACAGGAGGGCGTCCCTCGGCTTTGATTTCGAGCGAGAACTGCGTCGTTCGCAGCGGCATCGTCGAGCCGAGTCCAACTTCACTCACTCCGGGGATGCCGCCGATCTCCTGACGCATGCGATCGTACAACGCCTTCGCATCCGCGTCGCTGCGCGTAGAGCCCACGGGCACTTCCATCGTTAGGACTTTCCCGGCTTCGTTTTTCAGTCCCGTGTCGACCTGCGAGAGCGCGAGAATAGTGCGCGTCAAGAGGCCGGCGCCGGCGAGCAGCATGACCGACACCGCGATCTGCGCGACGACCAGGCCGCGTTGCAGTCGTTGGCGGCGCAGATTGCCACTCACGCGCGCGGCACCTGCAGCGATGTAGCTGCCTAACGTGCCTTCCTTGGCAAGCTTCGGCGCAAACGCCAGTAACACGGCCACAACGACCGTGAGCAGCGTCGTAAAGGCGAGCACGAATCCATCGAGCCGGATCTCATTCGACCGCGGCGAATACCGCTCGGCCAGCGAAATCAGCATACCAACGCCGAGTCGCGCCAACACGATGCCCAGAATCGCGCCCGCACCCGCGAGCACCAGGTTCTCGGCGAGCAGCAGGCGGCGCAGCCGCGCCGTACCGGCGCCTAACGCCGAGCGCACGACCAGCTCCTGCTCACGGCGGACGCCGCGCATGAGCGTGAGATTGGCGACGTTCGCGCAGGCGATGATGAGCACGAACGCGGCAGCACCCATCAGCAGCCACAGCGTAAGCTTCGCGCGCTCGCCCATCACTTCCTTGAACGGAATGACCGTCACGCGGTACCCGGATCCCGGATCGTACGCATCCACGTGCTGCGCCTGCACGCGCTGCCTAACGGCTGCGACCTCGGCTTTCGCCTGGTCAATCGTGGCACCTGGGGCCAGCCGCGCGATCATCTGCGTCATCCGGTGTGTGCGGCCGTGCACCATCATCGCGCTCGTGTGATGCTCGCTGATCACCATGTTCATCAGCGCATCGTTGCGAACAGGGAAGTGCGGCGCCGGCTGCACAACTCCCACGATTTCCACGGCGCGACCGTCGATGCGCACCGTTTTCCCGATGATCGCGCTGTCCCCGCCAAAACGATTCACCCAGAACTCGTGCGACAGCACCATCACGGGTGGCACTCCGGTCCCGTCGTCCCCCGACGTGAGCGTCCGCCCGAGCACGGGGGAGAGCCCCATGATCTGGAAGAAATTCCCGGTCACCAGGCCGATGTTGATGCGCGCCGCCTGGCCGCCATCGTTTTGAATCGTGTACGTAATTCCCGAATACTCTGCGATGCCGCCGAGGCTCTTCGCCCCTTCGCGGAAGTCGAGGATCTCAGGGACAGAAAAATTGATGTCGTCGCCACCCGGCCCATTGATGGAGTGACGCAAGTAGAGGAGGCGGTCCCCGTCGCGATGCGGGAGTGGCTTCAGCAGGACGCCGCGCACGACGCTGAAGATTGCGGTGTTCGCGCCGATACCGAGGCCGAGCGTGAGAATGACCGCGATGGCATAGCCCCGCGCCCGCGTGAGGCTGCGAATGGCGTAACGGAAGTCACGAGTTAGCATGAGAAAAGACCGAGGGAGTACCTGTGTATCAATTACGCGTTTGTGGGAGAACGCTTGAACGTCGATGACCCAATTCTCGCATTGGACTGTGGTGCACGCTAAAACTCATCGGTCGAAGGATGAACCTACGCTTTCCATAAGCGTCGAACGAGAGCCCGTTCGATCGACAGTGTCCCCAACTTTGAATGCATGAAGCTTCAGGAGCTGGTGCATACATCTTCTGCCGTAGGGCAGACATCCAGCCGGCTGGAAAAGGTCGCGAAATTGTCGGCTCTTCTGAGCCGTTTGGAACCCGCCGAGATCCCGATCGCGATTGGGTTCCTGATCGGATGGCCGCGGCAGGGGAAGATCGGCATTGGCTGGAGCACCGTTGCTGCGCACCGCGACCTGCGACCCGGATCTGAGCCCACGCTCGAGCTACGCGACGTAGACGCCGCTCTGGATGCGATCAAGCGTATCAGCGGCAAACGTTCAACCAGTGAGCGCCAGCGCTTACTTAGCGAGCTCTTTGCGCGCGCCACAAGCGACGAGCAGCAATTCCTGATGGCGCTGGCGATCGGCGAGGTGAGACAAGGAGCACTCGAAGGCGTACTGCTTGAGGCTGTCGCGAAAGCTGCCGCGGTGCCAAGCGATCGGCTCCGTCGTGCCGTGATGCTCGCCGGTGACCTGGGTACCGTCGCCAGTGCCGTTCTCGCAGAAGGTGAGAGCGCCCTCGCGCGCTACCAGGTCGAACTGTTCCGACCCGTGCAACCGATGCTCGCCGACACGGCTGCCGACGTCGCCGAAGCGTTAGGCAGCGGCCAGCCCATGGCGCTGGAATGGAAGCTGGACGGCGCCCGCATTCAGGTCCACAAGCGCGACGAGCGCGTCGCGGTGTACACACGCAGCCTCAATGACGTCACCGACGCGGTGCCCGAAGTCGTCGAAGCCATGCTCGCGCTGCCGGTGCGGGAGCTCATCCTCGACGGGGAAGTGATCGCCCTAACGAGTGCTGGCGCACCGCATCCGTTTCAGGTCACGATGCGCCGTTTCGGCCGCCGGCTGGATGTGAACGCGCTCCGACGCGAGCTCCCGCTGCGCGCGTTCTTCTTTGACATTCTCTGGCGCGACGGTGAGCCGGTGATGGACCATGCGCTGCGCGACCGGCTGCACCGTCTCGATGCTGCCTTGCCACCCGAGTTGCGCGTACCCCGCATCGTCACCGCGGACATCGTGGAAGCACAGCGCTTCCAGCAAGATGCTCTCGATCGAGGCCACGAAGGCGTCATGGCGAAGTCGCTCGATGCGCCATACGCGGCCGGCCGACGCGGTTCCGCGTGGCTGAAAATCAAAACCGCGCGCACGCTCGACCTCGTCGTCCTGGGCGTTGAATGGGGCTCCGGCCGCCGCAAAGGATGGCTCAGCAATCTCCACTTGGGCGCGCGAGATCCTGCGACGGGCGGCTTCGTCATGCTCGGCAAGACGTTCAAAGGCATGACCGATGAGTTGCTCGAGTGGCAGACGAAGGAACTCCTCGCGCGCGAGACGAGCCGCGACGGGCACATCGTGTATGTGCGGCCCGAGCTGGTTGTAGAGATTGCGTTCAACGATGTGCAGTACTCGCCGCATTATCCCGGAGGCGTCGCGCTGCGTTTCGCACGTGTAAAAGGGTACCGGCCCGACAAACGCCCCGACGAAGCGGACACGATTGACACCGTGCGCGGATACTTGCCTAACGTCCATACTGCATGACCGCACCGAAGCTCAAGGATTTCTTCGACGCCACGATCGTGGGCGAAATCGCGCGCTCCATATCGCGTGCCCATCCCCCATTCAACGCTCGGGCCTTCACCAAACTCGCGCTCGACGGGCTCACCGATCTCGAGTTGATCGCGCGCGGTTGGCACATTGCCGAAGCATTACGCGAATTCCTTCCTGCCGAGTTCCCACAGGCTGCGCAACTCATCATCGCCTCGTTAGGGCCAGAGCTTAGCGGGACTGACGGGTGGGGGATGGCTCCCTTCCGCTACCTGCCGCACATCCTGTACGTGCAGAAGTACGGTCTCGACCATTTCGAGGCGGCGATGCACGCGCAGTACGAGCTCACCAAGCGCTTCTCGGCCGAAGGGAGCATCCGACAGTACCTGTTGAAGTATCCCGACGCGACGTATGAGCGGCTGACGCAATGGGTGCGCGATCCGAGTCCGCATGTACGGCGTCTGGTGTCTGAAGGGACGAGACCGAGGCTGCCGTGGGCGCCGCGCCTGCGCGCCTTTCAAGAAGATCCACGGCCGGTAATCGCGCTACTCGAGCTGCTCAAAGACGATCCTGACCGGTACGTACAGCGGTCGATCGCCAACAACCTCAATGACATCGGGAAGGACAATCCGGCGATTGCGGTTGAGGTCTGCCGACGCTGGATCGTCGACGCGCCCCCCGGTCGTGCATGGCTCGTTAGGCACGCCTTGCGCGCTTTGGTGAAACAGGGATACAAACCCGCGCTCGCACTGCTCGGCGTTGGCGAAAAAGCGCACGTTCGCGTTGGGAATGTACAAGCGCCGCGCCGCGTCAGGATCGGTGAAACAGCGCGCTTTTCGTTCGACCTCGTTAGTACCGGCGCCGATCGCCAGGACGTGCTCGTCGATTATGCGGTGCACTTTGTGAAAGCCAACGGCGCCGCGCGTCCCAAGGTATTCAAGCTGCGGCGCGTCACGCTGGCGCCGAAGC
>JBFMFA010000037.1:0-11890 GCA_040753195.1 Gemmatimonadota bacterium
ATCGTGATGACCGGTGATGCCAGCCTCGAGTCTGCCATCCAGGCGCTCAGGCTCGGCGCGTTCGACTACCTAACGAAACCTCTCAACCGCCGCGAGCTGCTCGACACGCTCGCCCGGGCATTGACGCCTGCCGTTCCACCCCGGCGCATCGCGCCTGATGGCCAGACTCGCGTCCGTCGCTCCGAGCTCGAGTTCATCGGAGAGAGTCCCGCGCTGCACTCGATGTTCGAACTCATCGAGCGCGTCGCTCCCTTTGACGCGACGGTTCTCGTTACGGGAGAGACCGGGAGCGGCAAAGAGCTCGTTGCCAGGGCCATACATGCGCTGTCGCCCCGGCGCGATCGTCCACTGATCGCTGTGCACTGCGCCGCGTTGTCATCGACGCTGCTCGAGTCCGAGCTGTTTGGCCACGTGAAGGGGAGCTTTACCGGTGCAACCGCAAATCGGCGCGGCCTTTTCGAGGAGGCAGCCGGCGGAACGCTGTTTCTCGACGAGTCGTCCACGATTCCACTCGAAGTACAGGTAAAGATCCTGCGAGTCTTGCAGGAACGGACGTTGCAACGCGTTGGATCGAACGAGAGCGTCGCCACCGATTTCAGACTCATCGCGGCAACAAACGTCGATCTCGCAGCAGAGGTTGCTGCAGGTCGGTTCCGCGAGGACCTGTATTATCGACTGCACGTCTTCCCGATTCACGTCCCAGCCCTCCGAGAACGGCCGTCTGACATTCCCTTGCTCGTAGAACACTTCCGCGCTCGTTTCGCCGCCACTCACAAAGTCGAGCCCGCCGCATTTACTGATGAGACACTTGCGCAGCTCATGGAGTATGAATGGCCAGGGAACGTGCGCGAGCTGGAGAATTTCGTGGAGCGAGCGCTCATAGCCGCAGGTACAAAAGCGACGGTCGACATGGTCGCGCCGTCACCTCGCGAGAAGCGGGTCGATCGCGAGGTCTTGGCGCATGCGCAGCGCGACGCGTACACACTCGCGGAGCTTACGCGCGAGTACACGCTCAAAGTGTTAGACGAAACCGGTGGTAAAGAGGCGGAAACCGCCTCAATGCTCGGCATCTCGCGGCGCACCCTCTCGCGCAAGCTCAAGCGCTACAAGGACGGCGCGCTAGATGACGAGGAAGTCGAAGAAGAGCCATAGCGGCTCCTGGCCGGTCGCGCATCGCGCCTGGTTCGGATACGCGGTCGCTTTCGTCGCGCTGGCCGCGACTATTCTGGCGCGGTATGCCTTAGGCACCGTACTCGCCGATCGCTCGCTTCCGCTGCTCTTCATCATCCCGGTCGCGCTGGCGGCGTACGCCGGCGGGCTTGGGCCGACGATCGCAGCCACGTTAGGCGGCGCGGTGGCCGAAATCGGCTTCTTTGTTCCGCGTCTCGGCTGGCAGCAACTCTCGGTGGCGGACATTCTGGCGGTCGCGCTCTTCGTCGGCGCCGGAATTCTGATCAGCGTCACCTCGGAGGCGCTGCATCGGGCGCGTGCGCGCGCCGACACGGTGCGACGTCGACTGCAGGAAGAAGCCGAAGCGCTAACGCGCACCGAAGCGCGTGTGGCCGAGCTCAACGACGAGCTGCACCGCACTCTGCGTGACGTCAGTCGCAGCGAACATCAGCTGCGCTTTGTGATGGACGCGATGCCGCAAAAGGTCTTTTCGGCTTCGCAGACTGGCACACCGCAGTACGCGAATACGCAGTGGAGTGAGTACACCGGCCTTTCGACAGACGCGATCACCGATGGTGTGTGGATCGAAGCGGTGCATCCCGACGATCGCCGCGAAGGAGCACGTCGCTGGGCGCACGCGATGCGCAGCGGTGAGACGTTTGTGTTCGAGCATCGCCTGCGGCGATATGACGGCGTCTATCGTTGGCACATCAGTCGCGCCCTGGCGCAACGCGACGCGAGCGGGACGATCGTGCAGTGGGTCGGCTCCTCGACGGACGTGCACGAGTTGAAAATCGCTCAGGACGCGTTGCGCGAGGCTGATCTGCTCAAGGACGAGTTTCTGGCAACGCTCGCGCACGAGCTGCGCAATCCGCTCGCACCATTGGTCACCTCGGCAGAAATCCTCACGCACAGCACCGAAGCCGCCGACAGGGACCAGGCACAGGCCACGATTCGGCGGCAGGTCGCCCACATGGCGAGGTTGGTGGACGATCTCCTGGACGTGAGCCGCATAACGCGGAACGTGATTCAGATCCGCAAGGAAAAGACGAATCTGGCCGCGATCATCGAAGCGGCCGTCGAAACGGTGCGCGAGAGAGCGAACGCTCAGAGTCAGCAGCTTACGGTCGAGCTGCCGAACGACGTCGTGCAGCTGGACGCGGATCCGGTGCGCCTAACGCAAGTGTTCGCCAACCTGCTCAGTAATGCATCGAAGTACACGCCGCGGGGCGGTTCCATTGCGTTAGGCGCTCAGGTCCACGACGGTTGGGTGGTCGTGCGTGTGCGTGACACCGGCATCGGCATTCCGGCCGACGCGCTGGGCCACATCTTCGGAGCCTTTTCGCGCGTGCATCGCTCTGTCGAAGGCGAGGAGCCGCGCGGGCTCGGCATCGGTCTCGCGCTGGTGCGCCGAGTTGTCGATCTGCACGGCGGCTCAGTCGTGGCGGAAAGCGAGGGACCCGGCCGCGGCAGTGAATTCGTCGTGCGACTTCCCATCCACACACATGCACGCCGTGAGCAACCGACCGAGCGCTCGGTAGCACAAGATTCGCAAGGCAGGGTTGTCGCCGCCGCTGCGCGCGGGACTGCATCCGGGCTGCGCCGCGTGGTGGTCGTGGACGACAACGTCGATGCCGCGGACACCCTCGATACGCTCCTCACACTCGCCGGCATCGAGACCCGCGTGGCTCATGATGGAATCGAGGCGCTGTATGCGGCGGCGGAGTTCCGGCCGGACGCGATGATCGTCGATATCGGCTTGCCGAAGCTCGACGGCTATGGCGTCGCGCAGCGGATGCGCGCCGCGCCTTGGGCGGCTGGGATGAAGCTCATCGCGTTATCGGGATGGGCTCAGGAATCGGATCGCCAGAAGTCACGGGAGGCAGGCTTCGACGTCCATCTGGCGAAGCCGGTTACGTTCGGCGTCCTCATGGAGGCGTTAGGCTTACCGTCGGACCCGTCGAGCAGCAGATACCGGCACGGCGGCGGGCCGTCTGATGTCAGGTCCAACGAAACCGGCCGCGCTTCCGGAAACTAGCCGCGCTTGTTAGGCAGCGGCGTCGGCGTGGTGTTCCGCGATGGCGAGCGCCGCAGCTGTCGACAAGTCGGGCGCGACGTCGTACGGCTGCGCGTGCCGGCGCGGAACCAGCAGCTCCGGTTCATGGCCGCTGTCGACCAGTATCGTGCGGCAACCGACGCTTCGAGCCGCGTGCAGCGCATCCGGCGAGATGGCTATGAGCCAGGAACGCGCCAGGTCAGCGCCCAACTCGTTCGCGGCGCGCTTGAATAACCCCGACCCTCTGAAGCGGCAGTCGCAGAGCTGCGCAAATTGCGCAACCGTGCCTTGCGGATGGTGCGGACAGTACAGAAATCCTGCGAGCGCCAGTCCTCTGCTCGTGAAACGAGTCGCGACCTGACGTTGCAGGGCCTCCAGCGCGCGTGCGTCGTAGTATCCGAAGGCGAGACCGCTTTCGTTTGACATGACGGCGAGCGCGAAACCCGCTTGGCACAGCCGCTCCATGGCAAGCGTCCAGCCGGCGGCAAAGCGCAGCCGCGCCGGATCGACATTCAGCGGTTGATCAAGCAACAGGGCCGTCTTCTCCAGGAAGATGAACGGCCGAGCCGCGTTAGGTGCCGGTGTCATGATGCTCGGCGCACCGCCGCGCCGCCTCTCGCATTCCCTTGCAGCGCCCGCGTGAGGCGCGCTTCGTGGCGCAGCCGCGCGAGTTGTGCGCGCACCGCGGCGCGTTGTTTCAGCGCCGGCTCAGCCAGGAGAACGTCACAGGCATCGAGAACCGACTCGACCGAGATCCCTGTCGCGTGATCGGGCCAGGTGGAGTACAGCCTCTCGGCGGACGGTCGTTCCGTCCCTGGCAGCCAGAGCACGCGATAGCGTCCGCGATCTGCCGGGCGCCAGAGCGGCACATCGCTCCCGGATGCAATGGTTACGCTCGGCGTACCAATCGCTTCGGTCAGACGCGTTACGCCCGTATCGTTGCTCACCAGCAAATAGGCGTAGTCGAGAAGTACCGCAAACGCCCCGCTCGTTAGGCGGCCGGCGAGGTCGATCGGCCGGCTGTACATTCGCGCGGCCACGGCGGCTGTCACGGGGCGGTCCGCCTCGGTGCCCGTTAGCGCCACGCGCAAGCCGTGCCGGGCGAGTGCGTCCGCAACGCGGGCGAAGCGCGACGCCTGCCAGCGCCGCTCCGGCGCGCGCCCTCCCGGCTGAATGCACACGAATGGACCGCCGAGCAGCGCCAACGCTTCGCTACACGTCTCCAGCTCCGCGCGATCCTGCGGATAAAACGGAAACTCCAGCGTGTCGCCCAGATCACGGATGCCGATCGCTCGCATCAGCGTGAGGAGGCGCAAAACCTCGGGGCCGCTCTCGGGCCACTCGTGCCAGCTCCCCGTTCCGTGGGCGCCGTTAGGCTTCCCGTGAAAGAACCCGGCGACCCAACGCGCGCGCAGGCGGTGTGTAATCGCAGCGACGTCTGAACCGGTAGCCTGCAACTGTATCACGACATCGAAGGGTTCCGGCGACGTGCTCGGATCCGTGACGGAGATGAACTCGTTGATGTACGCCGAAAATCGCTGCGCCATTTCGGCTGCGCTGGGAAGGCCAACAAACGCGATATGCGCATTCGGCGCCGCGGCTCGCACTGCGCGAAACGCAGGAATCGCACACAGGAGGCTTACGGCATCGCAAAGTCGCACGATGGCGATTCGCGCGTTAGCCTCTGGCAAGTTTGCGAAGAATGGTTTCACCGAACTGCTTCGTGAGAAGGACTCTGGAGCACAACGCAATCGGCGCGCCGAGTTCAATCAGGAGGTTCTGCACCTACCTCGCGGTGCTCTATCGTGCGTTGTGGTCACGCTTTGCACGCTTTTGCGTCGCGCTTTTCCGTCATGCATCAGGTCAATCACGGACACTTTGTCATGCGGCCCCATGCGTTCTCGCCAGCTTCGTATGGACTTTGCGATCTGAATCGCCGTCGATTCAATCTGTGGAGGGCGGCATGCGTCTCGAATCACTTCGTTCGTTGTACGTCGAGCGCCTGCGCGATATGCGGGACGCCGAGCATCAGATCATCAAGGCGCTTCCGAAGATGATCGATCGCGCGCAGCACGCGGAGCTACGGACTGCACTATCCAATCATCTCGAAGAAACGCGACAGCAAGCGGCACGGCTCGAGCAGATCTTCGAAGAGTTGGATGAGCGCGCAAAGGGGAAGAAGTGCAAAGGAATGGCGGGCGTCCTCGCTGAGGCCGACGAGTTGGCGACTGAAAAGGGCGATCCGGTGGTTCTCGACGCGGCCATCATTGATGCCGCGCAACACGTGGAGCACTACGAGATCGCGGGGTATGGCACCCTGTGCGCCTTCGCCGGACTACTCGGTTACGATCGGCACGAGCTGCTGTTGGAAACGTCGCTCAACGAAGAAAAGAAAGCCGACGAAACACTCACCGAGATCGCTGAACGATCGATCAACATCGACGCGCTGCGCGGTGAGGAGCGCGAGGTCATTCGCGGTATTGAGCAGGAGGATTATCCGTACGCCGTTGGTGATCGACCGCCGGAGAAGAGACCATTCTTCGGAGGTGAGGAGCGACGGTTCTGAGGATAACTCGACTCAGATTTGAGTTGACAGCTTGGAGTCAAATCAAGTTGCCAGCCGTGGGTTGGCAGTTAGGGTCCTCAGTGAGTCTGTTGCGTCAGCAGTGAGACCTGACCATCCGGCTGATCACCCGAACTACAATCTGATCACATAGAACTTGATTTGACTCCAGGCTCATAGCCGAAAACTGAGTCAAAACACAAACGCCTCAGCGATGCTGAGGCGTTTGCGTAGCGGACATTGGGGCCCCCTCGAGCCTTATTGCACCGCGTTGATCATGTCGAAGATCGGCAGGTACATCGCGACGACCATGCCGCCGACGACAACGCCGAGGAATACGATCATCACCGGTTCGAGCAACGAGAGCAGGCCGCTCACCGCCGCGTCGACTTCTTCATCGTAGAAGTCGGCGATCTTCGAGAGCATTTCGTCGAGACCGCCGGTCTGTTCACCGACCGCGATCATGCTGATGACCATGGGCGGGAAGACGTTGGACTTGGCCAGCGGCGCCGCGATCGTTTCGCCTGACGCGATGCTGGAGCGCGAGGCCATGATCGCGTCTTGAATGACGCGGTTGCCGGCTGTCTTCGCCGTGATTTCGAGACCATCGAGGATGCTGACGCCCGAGGAGATGAGCGTGCCTAACGTGCGCGTAAAGCGCGACACCGCCGACTTACGGAGCACGTCACCGAGCACGGGCACCTTGAGCATCGCTTTGTCGACCAGCAGCTTGCCGTTTGGCGTCTTGTAGTAGCGGCGGAAGAGCACCACGAATCCGAAGATGCCTGCGCCGATTGCCCACCAGTACCCCTTGAGGAAGCGCGAAAGGCCCATCACGATGCGCGTGGGGAGCGGCAGCGCGAGACCGACGCTCGCGAACATCGTTTCAAACACGGGGATAACGAAGAGCAACAGCACGGTGATCGCGATGACCGCGACGCTCATGATCACCGCCGGATAGATCATCGCGCCTTTCACTTTGCGCACGAGGGCATCGTTCTTTTCGAGGAACGTCGCCAGGCGCATCAGGATCGTGTCGAGGATACCACCCGCTTCACCCGCGGCCACCATGTTCACATACAGCTCGCTGAACGCGTGCTGATGTTTGGCCAGCGCGTCGGCAACCGTGTGACCCGACTCGACGTCGAACACGACGCTGCGCGTGACGTTCGAGAGGTTTTTGTTTTCGGTTTGCTTCGCGAGAATGTCGAGCGCCTGCACGAGTGGCAAGCCGGCGTTGATCATCGTCGAGAACTGGCGTGTGAAGATCACGACGTCGCGCATCTTGATAGATCCGCGTCGCGGCCTCTTTGCTTTCGTCTCTTCGTCGACTTTAACAACGCTGAGACGCTGGCGCCTGAGCTGCGCGACGACGTCCTCGCGAGTCGGCGCATCGATCGTCGCCGTTTTGAGCTCGCCCTGAGCAGTGCGCGCGGTGTAGGTAAAGGCTGGCATCGTTGCTTCTCTCTACTTCGAGGGGAATCTCACGACTACGCCGAACGTTTCACTTGCTGACGCCGCTCGTTCGGCTTCAGCTCCATGGAGTCGTCGGTCAGCGGCTCGCGGCCGAGCATCCGCATCAACTCGTTAGGATCGCTCGAGACACGCAACACTTCGTCTTCGGTGACTTCACGCGCGACATACAGCTGATATAGCGCGTCATTCAACGTTTGCATGCCGAACTTCTTGCCTGACTGCATCATCGAGTAGATCTGGTGCACTTTATCGTCGCGGATGAGCGCGCGAATGGCTGGCGAGATCACCAACACCTCGCAGGCGAGCGCACGGCCACGGCCTCGCGCTTTGGGCAGGAGACATTGCGTCACGATGCCCTCGAGCACGAAGGCAAGCTGCGCGCGGACCTGCGATTGTTGGTGGCTCGGGAAAACGTCGATGATACGGTTGATCGCTTCCGCCGCGGAGTTGGTGTGCAACGTGGCGAACACCAGGTGACCGGTTTCCGCAATCGTTAGGGCCGCCTGAATCGTTTCCAGGTCGCGCATTTCGCCGACCAGGATGACGTCGGGATCTTCGCGTAAGGCATACTTCAGCGCGTTGGCGAAGGACTTGGTATCGGTGCCGATTTCGCGCTGGTTGACGATGCAGGACTGATGGCGGTGGATGAACTCGATCGGATCTTCCACGGTGATGATGTGCCCGTTGCGCTCGCGGTTGATCTTGTCGACCAGCGCCGCCAGCGTCGTCGACTTACCGGAACCCGTGGGGCCGGTGACAAGCACCAGACCGCGCGGCTTCTCGGCCATGCGCGCAATGACCGCGGGGAGCCCGAGGTCGGCGAACGTCCGGATCGAAAATGGAATCTGCCGGATCACCATCGACACGCAGCCGCGCTGCTTGAACACGTTGCCGCGGAAGCGTGCGAGGTTCTGAATACCGAACGAGAAATCGAGCTCGTCTTCGAGCTCGAAGCGTTTCTTTTGATTTTCAGTGAGCACCGAATACGCCAGCTGCAGCGTGTCCTTAGGCGTTAGGACGTAGTCGATGTTCGAGTTTACGATCTCACCGTCGATGCGGATCTTGGCGCGTTCGCCCGCGGTGATGTGCAAGTCCGACGCCTCCCGCTCGATGACTTCTTCGAGAAGGGATCGAAGATTCACTGGACCTGCAGCTGCGGACTTACTCGACACTATGACCTCGTGGTTGTGCACTGTGGGGACTGCCGACCGTGACGGCACGTCACGGCGGATTGGGTCACGGGTCAGCGGTCGCGGGTCAAGGCAGGCAAAGTGTGACGAAGGTCCGGAACTTAGGCTTGCCGTGACCCATGACCCGCGACCTGTGACCCGTAGTTAGGCCGACGTCTCTCGTATCACCTGCTCCAGCGTCGTCACGCCTTTCAACACCTTCAACCATCCATCCATTCGCAGCGTCAGCATCCCATCTTCGATGGCGGCATCTTTGATGTCTTGGCCGCTCGCGTTTTGCATGATCAGCTTTCGCAGCGAGGGTGTAAGCGCCATCACTTCGTAAAGACCCTGGCGGCCCTTCAGGCCGGAGCCGTTGCACTCATCGCAGCCGCGTCCCCTGAAGAAGGGGATCTCGCCAACGGTCGTATCGAGACTGAGCGAACCAAGAAGCGCCTGTGCATCGGGCAACGCGTTCGCCTTCGCCGATTCCAGCGCTTCGCTCGTAAAGCGCAGCTCGCGCAGCGTCGTGTCGCGTGAGACTTTCGCTGCCGAGAGCTCGGTGTCTTCGGGCGTATACTTTTTGCGACAATAGCTGCAGACGCGCCTAACGAGCCGCTGCGCTACGACCAGGTTGAGTGCGCTGGCGACGTTGAACGGTTCGAGACCCATGTCCAGCAATCGCGTCACCGTTTCGGCCGCCGAGTTCGTGTGCAGCGTCGAAAGCACCAGGTGACCGGTGAGCGCGGCCTTGATCGCGATGCCGCCGGTCTCGATGTCTCGAATCTCGCCGACCATGATGATGTTCGGGTCTTGCCGCAAGAACGCCTTGAGGGCCGCGGCAAAGCTCATCCCGATTTCAGTGCGGACCTGCACCTGATTGATTCCGAACAGGTTGTACTCGACGGGATCTTCCGACGTCATGATGTTGACGTCGATGTTGTTGATCTTGGACAGCGCGGAATACAGCGTCGTTGTCTTTCCGGAACCCGTGGGGCCGGTGACGAGCACCATGCCATACGGATTCATGATCGCTTCCATCAGCGACTGCTCGGCGCGTGGCTCCAGGCCGAACTTTTCGAGGTCCAGCGTTAGGTTCCCCTTGTCGAGGATTCGGAGCACGACCTTTTCGCCGAACAGGGTCGGCAACGTGGACACGCGGTAGTCGATGACCTTGTTACCGATCTTCAGCTTGATGCGCCCGTCTTGCGGCACGCGGCGCTCGGCGATGTTCAGCTGCGCCATGATCTTGAAGCGCGAGATGAGCGCCGCCTTGAGCTTGAGCGGCGGCTTCATGACTTCTTGCAGGGCGCCGTCGACACGGTACCTAACGCGAAGCTCGTGCTCGAAACATTCGAAGTGAATGTCGGAGGCACCCCGCTTCACGGCATCGGTTAGAATGGCGTTGATGAGTTTGACGACCGGTGCATCGTCGACCGCGGCGGCCAGCGCCGCCGTGGAGACTTCATCGTCTTCGTCTTCAACGACCTCGATGTCACCTTCGAGACCGGCGATGTCTTCCAGCAACGTCGCCATCGCTGTGTCACCGGTGTCGTAGACCTTCTCGATCAGACTGCGGAGGGTGTACTCTCCCGCAAAGACCGGGAAGATGTCATAACGAGTGATGAACTTGAGGTCTTCGAGGATCCCGAGATTGTTTGGATCACAGACCGCAACCGTCAGCGTGCGACCATCCCGCTTGAGCGGAAGCACCAGGTGCTTGGTCGCGACGTCGGCCGGAATCAGTTTGATGATGCGCTGGTCGACCTCGAACTTGGACAGGTCGACCGCCGGCATGCGTGATTGCCGCGCAATGACCTTGACCAGATCGACTTCTTTGATGAAGCCGAGCTTGACGAGCTGGTAAGTGACCGTTGCACCGTTGGACTTCTGTTCGCGCTGCGCTTTGTCCAGCTGCTCGCGCGTTATCAGCCCCTCGCGAAGGAGGAGATCCGTGATTTTTTCTGGTGCGGCAGCGGCTGCGGGAGCGGCCATTTCTGCGGGGCTGTCGTTAGGTTTGTCGACCGGAATGAGGGGCTAGCCGGGCGGCGGGGACCGCCCTACTCGAGGCACGGCACCCGGGCTTACCGACAGCGCAGTTGGTGGACGCGCCGACCCCGAGAACGTCACGTGCGCTGCGAGCTGCATCACCAGTTTTGGCCCGATTCCTTTGACGCGCGTCAACCCCTCCAGGGAACCGAACGGGCCGTGCTCGTCCCGGTCCTTCACGATGCGCTGGGCCAGCGCCGGCCCGATGCGCGGCAGCCGCTCCAACTCCGCCGTATTCGCATGGTCCACATCAACAATGATGGCGGTGTCGGCGGCCTCTGTTCGCGGACGCGACTCGCGGGAGTTGCGACCAGCGCTCGGCCCTTTGCGCGCTCGCGCACTGCGGCGCCGCTCGTACACACGGACGCGCTCCGAATCGACGGCGGCGATTTGCTGCGCAAGTCCTCTGGGATTCATGGCCAGCCGCGCCGTATCGCGCGAGCGGGCGGAGACCATTCGCATCGCCGCACCGAGTAAGAGAAGCGCGGCGAGAAAGAGAAGCGCTTTGCGTTCAGCAGGCGTGGTCGACACACGCGCAACGTAAGGCGACATGTGTACAGCGCCTCACCATTGCGTTGCCTATTGCAACTTTTTAACGCACGGCAAACCCCGTAGCCGCCAAGAATTGTATACATTTCCGCGCGCGAATTGCGACGCGGCGGGCGTGGCGTGGCGCGTATGGTTACTAGGCAAGTTATTCCGCGTCCTTCTTTAAAGTGAAATTCCTCCGGAACAAAGAGTGTTGATGCGGTTGAATCTCGTCAGGCGCTTCCTCATGGTTGCCGCGCTGCACGCAGGGGTCTCCCTGCTGCTGGTGGCGTTGCTGGATACGAGCCGCACGGAAGCGACGCTCTGGCCGGCGGCCGGACTGTCACTCGGGTTCCTCCTGATCTGGGGCAGCAAGTACTGGCCGGCCGTCATCCTCGGCGCCTTTGCCGCCTACGCGGCTGACGATTATTCGCTCAGCGTCGCCGCGGCGCTTGCGTTCGTCATGGGTACGAGCGTGTGGTTTGGTGCCTGGATCATTGAACGGTTCTGGCGTATCCGCCTAACGCTGCCCACGGTCGGTGACATGGCGCGCATCGGCTTCGCCGGCTTGGTGCTCGCCCCGTCCTGGTTCGCGGTCGGCGCCGCGATGGTTCTGGAGCAGACCGCCGCCGCGAGAGAAACGACAGGTAGCACCCTGCTGCAGTGGTGGTTCAGCTATGCGTTAGGCGCTCTCGCCTTCACCCCGCTCGTCATCTCCTGGCACAGCGTCAAGGAACGCGTGCAACGCTCGCTCGTCGAGTGGACGTCCCTGATCGTCACGGCCCTGATCCTGTGTGGCGTGCTGCTCGGCGCGAACGTTGGCTACAGCGCGGCCTTTGCGGTACTCGCCGTCGCCATGGCTCCAATGATGCTCTGGAG
>JBFMFA010000038.1:0-11737 GCA_040753195.1 Gemmatimonadota bacterium
GACTATTGGCCGAAGTCGAAGGAGCCGACGACGCCTAACGCGTGGGATGAGAGCGTGGCCGCCGTAAAGCGCGATCGGGCGGAATTCCAGCGCCTCGCCGAGAAGGTGCCGGACCTTTTCGCGACCATCCCTTGGGGGACGGGACAGACATATGCGCGTGAGCTCATCCTCGTGATCGATCACAACGCGTACCACGTCGGACAGATCATCATCGTACGGCGCTCGCTGGGCGCATGGCCCAGCTGATCGCCGACCGCCTCGCACCTGCCTAACCAGGTCACTGCGACGGCTGTAACGGCGTAAGGGGGACCGTCGCGCACGCGTGTCCCTGTATCGACGTGTTTCTACGCGAGCATATTGATGTTGCGATCGATACAGTTGGGCAGCGTTGCGTTGTTTCTAGTCTTGGCAGGTTGCACGAGCGATTCAATCACGGAAGTTCCAGCCCCGCAAGCGTGTTACACACTCACGCTCGGCGCGTGGTCCCCTGAGCTACCGGAGCAATTACCGCCGCCGCCTACCGCGGTACAGCTGACGGATTCGCTTGGCACGTCCGTCCTCGAGAACGGGAACCGCGTAGTGCGGTCGATCCCGGCTGGGGCGCCGAAGGCGTACCCATTTCAATACTGGGTGCCACGTGAACGCGGCGATGTGTTCATCGTATTCTCGAACGGTTTTACGGGGATGACGATGGATCTCGCGCCTCAGGGAGAGGATCTCTCCGGAACGGCGCACGCGTTTTTCGATTTCGGGAACTTTGATGTTTCTGCGCCCGTCCAGCTTCAGCGTGCTTCGTGTAGCTAGATCGTGCCGCGTTAGGTGTGTTCCGCGGCTGATTTTTTGCCACAGAGAACGCAGGCGACGCAAGGACGGCAACAAACCGTGAATTGATTGTGACGCGTTCACGTGTAGACTCTATTGAGTTCACAAGGGTTTTCCCCTGCGTCCTACGCGTCCTCTGCGGTGAAAAAGACTCAAAGCTCGCCCAGCGCATTTCGTCCGCACCCATGGCACGGCCTCGAGGTCGGACCAAAGCCACCTGATCTCGTAAACGCCTTCATCGAGATCACGCCGTTCGACTTGATGAAATACGAGGTCGATAAGGTCTCCGGTTACCTGCACGTCGATCGGCCGCAGCGAAGCTCGTCCCAGCACCCGTCGCTGTACGGCTTCATCCCCCAGACCTATTGCGACGAACGCGTGCGCAAACTGGCACCGGGATCCACGCGCGGTGACGGCGATCCGCTCGATATCTGTGTGCTCAGCGAACGCGTGATCGCGCGCAACGAGATCATCGTGCGAGCGCGCGTGATCGGCGGGTTGCAGATGATCGATAACGGCGAGGCTGACGACAAAATCATCGCCATTCTGGAGAATGACTTTGTGTGGGGTGCGGCGCGTGATATCGGCGATGTGCCGTCTGTGCTGATCGAGCGGCTGCAGCACTACTTCCTCACGTACAAACTTGTTCCAGGTGAGCCGGTACACGCTCGCATCGACACAGTCTATGCTCGAACACACGCGCGCAAAGTTGTACGCGCCGCCATGGCAGACTACGCCGACACATTCCCGCGTTAGGTTGTCTGATGTGTCAACGTCGTGTCTCGCACACAGTCGTGTTCGCTCCACATGACTATCGCAAACGACCAATACTACGATGACGGATAAAGTCCAATACCCTGCTGTTGTATCCGTTCATCCGTAGTGTCCGGTCATCGCTCTTTTGGTTGGTTGTCGATATCCGCCTCTGCGACGGCCGCCATGAATGCGCTCGCGCGCTCGGCAGCTGGTCCGGGTGAACGCGGCCCCGGCCTGCCTGGCACGGGCACTATATCGAGCCATATGAACACGGGACCGTCCGCGCCTAACGACTCGGCGCCCTTCGCGGTCCAGGCCGCGTCTTCCTGAAAGTGATAAACAGCGCTGAAGCCTGCTCCCTGCGCTATCGCTGCGAAATTAACCCGCGCACCTAACGCGCGCCCTGCGGCGCTCCCCGGTGTTGGCTGTGCTCCCGTCACCTCATACACGCCGTTGTCGAGTATGATGACGACGATGTTCCTGACACCGGCCGCGCTAATCGACACGAGCGAGCCCAGATTCATGAGCATGGAACCGTCGCCGTTGCACACGATCACGCGTCGTTGCGGCTGTGCCAGCGCCAGCCCAAGCCCGAGCGACGTCGCATGCCCCATGCACGATGGCACGAACGTGAAGTCCAGCGGCACCGTTCCGTCTGCCATCCAGGCGCGCGACGCCGCCATCGTCGTGATGACGATATCTTGTGGCCGCCGCGTCTTGCGCACAACACGCAGCGCATCCGCAAGATCGATCACGCGTTCCCCTCCGCGATTAGCGCCACACCCGGCCTCCCCGTCCCTCGGCAATCGCGATAGTGCTGTGCGATCCCCGCCAGCTGCGATGCTTGCGTGACCAGCCTAACGTCGAGCCTCCACGCCGCCAGAATCGGTTCGGTGAAAACCAGCGACGTATCCCCCGGCAAGGTGTCCTGACTGAGATAGCTGCGGTACCCGATCATGCTGTAGATCGGCAGCTTCCATTCGTGCAGCATGTTGCGCAGCGCGTCACCGGACTCGAAAAGCCCCGTGCACTGGATGAGCACAAGTGGCGATGCTCCGCCCATGTGCAGCCCGCCGGCGACGGCCCACGCTTCACCCTCGCGGCAGACGCGAACGATCGTAATTCCACGTGCCGCAATCGCCGTCTCCCAGCGCCCTATCGTGCTATCTGGAACGGTGATGACGTGAGTGATCCCGATCGACTTCAGCAGGGCTGCGATCTCCTCGCCGGCGAACATATTTTCAGTCTCGAAATCGGTGGATGGGCAGATGATCCGAATGCGACAAGTTGGCGCGACAACGCCTAGCGAGAAAGTGCGACGCTGTACCGGTGCGGCGATTCTTCTAATGGCCGCGTGGCCGGTTCGCGCACAAGTGACGCGGAGTGTGGATGACGTCGCTCGCTGGCGGGAGGATCTGCGGTTTTTCGCCGCAGAACTCCCGAGCCGCCACGTTCAAGCCTTCAAGTATGTGGCCGCAGAGCAGTTCGCCCGTGAGGTTGCGGCTTTCGATGCCGCCATCCCTCGACTGAGTGATGCCCAGATTCGCTGGCGCTTCATGCGACTCACCGCCCTGCTACGGGACGGTCATACAAACGCTCAGATCCCGCAGTATGGGCAGCGGTTGCCTGTCACGATGTTCTGGCATGACGATGGTCCATACATCACTGCCGCTACCGCAGAGCACGCCGCGCTGCTCGGGCGTCGCGTCGTTAGGCTGAACGGTCATGACGTGAAGGCGCTGGGGGATACGGTTCGGCTGTACCTCCCGCATGAGAACGAATACGGCTTCCGTGCGCGTGCCGGATTCATCCTCTTCTATCCCGGCGCCCAGCGAGACGTCGGACTCGGCACCGATTCAAGCGCCACTACTTTGGAACTGGAGACGCGCGACGGACGGCGGTCAACCGTAACGCTCAGCGTCGTCCCTCGCGCTGGATTCGCGCCGGCGCTGCCGCCTAACGGTGAGCCCTTGTATCGCCAGCGCCTCACGGAAAAATACTGGTTCGTGCATTTGCCCGACGCGCAGACCGTCTTTGTGAAGTACAACCAGTGTCGTGACAACGAAGCGTTCCGGGCGTTGACGGACAGCGTCATGCGCCTGATGGACAGTGGCGCCACGCGGCTCGTCGTCGACCTGCGCAACAATTCGGGTGGAAGCTCGCAAGTCATCAAGCCGCTCATCGCTGCCATCCGCGCGCGTCCGTCGCTGAATCAGCCGCAGTCTCTGTACGCCATTATCGGCCGTGCAACATTTTCATCCGGGATGGCGGCCGCGCACGATTTCCGTACACAGACAAACGGCACGATCGTCGGGGAGCCCATCGGCGAACGGCCGAACACCTTTGGCGAGTTGCGTCGCTTTACACTGCCGAACTCGAAAATCGAAGTGTCGTATTCCACACGATTCTATCGTCTAGTCGAGGGTGAGCCGGACGCGTTTACGCCTGATACCAGCGTCGTGACCACACCGCAATCGATCGTCGAAGGGCGCGACGCGGTCTTGGAGTGGATCTTCCGGCAGCGCTAGCATCGCCCGAGTTCGTCATCCCAACCAAGAAACTCGAAAAACCGGTTGCGTCTCATGGCGATATACCTTCGTACAACGGCTATGCCGCTACCGCGCGGTGGTAGTAAGCGCTAGCGTGAGCCTGTACGCATCTGGCGAGCTGCAATGACTGCAGGAGCACTAGCAGAGCCGACTCCGCGCGTATCGCGGATCGAGCACATCTTCCCCACGCTCACTCGTGAGCAAGTAGCGCGAATCGCGGCTCACGGCCGTGTGCGACCCGTGAGCGTGGGCGACGTGTTGGTCGAACAAGGAGATTCATCCGTCCCGTTCTTCGTCGTCACCACTGCCGAGGTCGAGGTCGTTAGGCCCTCAGCGGCCGGCGACACGCGCATCGTGGTGCATACAGCGGGTCAGTTCAGCGGCGAGGTGAATATGCTCGCCGGTCGCCGCTCCCTCGTGCGCTTGCGCGTCATTCGATCCGGCGAAGTCATCGAAGTGGAGCGCAGCGGTTTGTTGACGCTCGTGCAGACCGACGCCGAGTTGAGCGACATCTTCATGCGTGCATTCATTCTGCGCCGTGTGGAGTTGATTGCGCACGGGTTCGGCGATGTGGTGCTCATCGGCTCGGTGCACTGCTCCGGCACGTTGCGCGTCAAGGAGTTCCTAACGAGGAATGGGCACCCGTATTCATATATCGATCTCGACACGGACGCCGGCGTGCAGGGACTGCTGGACCAATTCGGCGTTGCAGCGACCGATGTGCCGGTCATCATCTGCCGCGGCAGCATCGTACTGCGCAATCCGAGCAACGAGACGATCGCCGATTGCCTCGGCTTCAATCCTGAGATCGACACAACCCACGTGCGCGACGTCGTCGTGGTCGGTGCGGGTCCGGCAGGGCTCGCGGCGGCGGTGTACGCGGCGTCTGAGGGTCTCGACGTACTAGTTATCGAAGCCACCGCACCTGGCGGTCAGGCCGGCGCCAGTTCGCGCATCGAGAACTATCTCGGTTTTCCCACTGGCATCTCCGGGCAGGAGCTGGCAGCCCGCGCGCACAACCAGGCGCAAAAGTTCGGAGCGCAGTTGCTCGTCGCGAAGCCTGCGCAGCGCCTGGCGTGCCAGCGCACGCCGTACGCGGTGGAAATCGAGCAAGGCGTTCGCATCCCGGCGCGCACGGTCATCATCGCCACGGGCGCGTCGTATCGGCGGTTGCCGTTGGCGAACCTAACGCGATACGAAGGCGCCGGCGTGTATTACAGCGCGACGTTCATGGAGTCCCAGCTCTGCCGCGGCGATGAAGTGATCGTTGTGGGCGCCGGCAATTCAGCCGGCCAGGCGGCCGTCTTTCTTGCACAAACGGCGCGCCGGGTCCATATGCTCGTTAGGTCCAACTGCCTGGCCCAAAGCATGTCACGGTATCTCGTGCGTCGCATCGAACAGAACCCGGCCATCGCGATCCACATGAGCACCGAGCTGGTCGGCCTCGATGGCTTGCAGCATCTCGAGCACGTGACATGGCGTAACAACTCGAGCGGAGTAACCGAAACTCATGCTATCCGGCACGTGTTCACAATGACCGGCGCAACGCCCAACACCGGGTGGCTGGACCATTGCCTGGCGCTCGATAGCAATGGCTTCATCAAGACCGGCAGTGCCCTAACGAATGACGACTTGCACGCCGACGAGTGGCCGCTGGCGCGTGCGCCGCATTTCCTCGAGACCAGTTTGCCGGGAATCTTTGCGGTCGGAGACGTGCGCGCCGGGAACATGAAGCGCGCGGCATCAGCTGTTGGGGAAGGATCGAGCGCCGTGGCCTTCGTCCATCAAGTGCTGCAGGAATAGCCTAACGTGACAGCTGTGGGCGGCTTGCATCACGTGACGGCCATCGCTGGCGATGCACAGCGCAACGTCAACTTCTACGCTGGCGTGCTGGGTCTGCGTCTCGTCAAGCGCACCGTCAATTTTGACGATCCAACGACGTATCATCTGTATTACGGCGACGAGCTCGGCACGCCCGGGTCGCTCATGACGTTCTTCCCCTGGCCCGCCGCGCATCGCGGGCGCCAGGGCGTCAATCAGATCGCCATCACGTCGTTTGCCGTGCTACCGAACACCTTTGGTTTCTGGATCGAACGGTTTCTTCGCTATGGCGTGGCGTACGAAGGACCACTCCGATCCGCGTTAGGCAGCGAGCGCATCCTGCGATTCAAAGATCCGGACGGTCTCATCTTACAGCTCGTCGGTGACCCCGCCGCTGAACGTCGAAACGGCTGGGACGGTGCGTCAGGCATACCGCCTGACAATGCAATTCGTGGACTTCACGGCGTGACGCTCTGGCTCGAAGAGACCGGCCCCACTGAGCGATTGCTGAGCGAGGCCCTTGGCTTTCGCGCTGTCAGCGAGGACGAAGGCACGCGTCGTTTCGCGATACCGAATGCACCGGTCGGTGGCATCGTCGACCTGCGCGCCGTCGGCGGCTTCCTGCGCGGCAGCGAAGGGCCTGGCACTGTACATCACGTAGCGCTTGCCGTTCGGAATGCGTCGGAACAACTCGCCGTGAGAGCCAACGTGATCGCCGCCGGACTGCACCCCACCGAAATTATCGACCGCAGGTACTTCCAGTCGGTGTATTTCAGAGAACCCGCTGGTGTGTTGTTCGAGGTGGCGACCGAAGCACCGGGTTTTACTGTCGACGAGCCCGCGGAGCGACTTGGTGAAGAATTGATGCTCCCCGCACAGTACCAGGCGCTGCGGATACAACTCGAGACCACCCTACCGCCGATCGAGATACCGCATCAGATCTCGCGTTAGGTGTTCTTCACCTAACGTCGCTAGTGACGATGCCCAGCGTCGGGTAGCGAACGCAGGAATTCTGCGAGATAGGTGTGCCACACTGCCGGCTGTGAATGTGTGCCGTGGCCACGCGTCACATCGCTCGTGGGTATGAGCACATAACGACCTTTGGGTACGCGCGGCATCAACTTTTCCATCAACCCCAGCTCTGGCGGGTTCACGAAGTCGTCAGCCGAGTTGATCGCCAGCACGGGAATCGTGACGGCGGGCAGGTCTGCCGAGGGGTCGTAGTCGCGCGACGCTTCGAACGCGTAGATGACGTCATTCGCGTCGAGCGCACGTGACTGACGATCGATGTATGAAATGATCGACGAATCGGCCTGCGTGCGCGTGGCTGCCTGACGATGCTGCACGAGTGGCGCCGACGTCATGACGAAGAGGCTTCCCATTGCGGCACGCATGCCGCGCAGTGGCGGCTGTATATAGTCGCCGTTTTTCCAATCCGGGTCGCTCATGATCGCGTCGATGATGAGCTTCCGAATCATGCGATTGCGACCGACGATCGCCGTTGGCGCGCACGCCAGTGGGACCATCGCGTCGACGAAGCCGACGTAACGCGTGCCCCAGACCCAAGCGTGCATACAGCCCATCGACGTACCCATAATGAGCCGCAAGTGCGTCACGCCGAGTCCTTTGACGAGAAGGTCGTGCTGGGCATCGACCATATCGTCGTAGGTGTATTTCGGAAACCGCATGCGCAGCCCGTCGCTCGGCTTGCTCGAGCGGCCGTGGCCGATGCCATCCGGAAAGACGACATAATACTTGGTGGTATCGAGCAGGTCACCCGGAGTGAAAAGCGACGACATCGGCCTAACGAGTCCGCTACCCGATCCCGTCGTACCGTGCAACATCAGCACGGCATTGTGCACCACGCCCGCGGCGTCTCGTTGCGGTTTTCCCAGCGTGGTGTAATGAATGCGCAGTTCCGGGAGCGTCTCGCCGCTCGCAAAGCGAAAGTTCCGGAGCACGTAGTCGGCTTCAGTTCGCTGAGCGTCCGCGGTCAGGAGCGGCGCCACGGAGAGGAACAACGCGGTACCAACTCGCGTGACGAACGCGAAACGAACCGGCAGGAGGGGTGCGGTCGCTGATTTTGAGAACATATTTGGGCGTCCTTGCATCCGGGGAATAACGATGACGATGGCCGAAAAGTTGGTCGCTGAATTCGATCGCGAGATGCCGACGACGCGCAAAGTTATCGAGCGCGTCCCTAGCGATAAGGGTGAGTGGCGACCGCACGCAAAATCATTTCCGTTGGGCCACCTGACTCAGCTCGTCGCTGGGATGCCGGGATGGCTCACGAAGATAGCGCGCGGGCAAGACATTAATCTCGCGGGCGGGCCAGGGTACTCCTTTGAAAAGACTGAAACGCTGCTTGCCATGTTCGACAATCACGTGCGTGAGGCGCGCGAGGCGCTCGCTGGTTTCAAGGACTCCGACTATTCACAGCCCTGGTCGCTCAAGATGGGCGACCATGTGATCTTCACCGATGAGCGGGGAATGGTGATCCGACAGACGATCAACCATCTCTGCCATCACCGCGGCCAGCTCACAGTGTACCTCCGGTTGATCGATGTGCCCGTGCCTTCGGTTTATGGACCGACAGCGGACGAGAAGATGTTCTAAACAGTGATGAGTTCTGCTTCGTGAGTCTGGAGTAAAGCCGAGTCAAACGGCTTTGCGCCGGAAAAATCCTGAAGGGCGTCCCGATCACCACGGTGCCGTTAGGCGCGTCCTGACCTGGACTGGAACTGCAGAGGCCGCTATCGTTGTAGGGGATACCTAACGATGGCTTGTGTTATCAGTGCGTCAGTCGTGAAGCTATTCGCGCGGTGGTTATGTTCGTCGCCGCACCCGGGTTCGCCCTTCGACTTTCTCCCCCAGTTATGTCCGCATTCGCCATTCGCTGCCGCGGGGTTGCGGCGGCCGTTCTCAGCACCACGGTCCTTCTCGCCTGTGGCGAAACGGGGCCATCCCTTCCCCTCGAAGCTACGCGTGTCATTGCCACCTTCGATGGCGGTCTCCGAGGCACGGCAGGTCAAGCACTCAGCGATCGAATAACCGTTAGGGTGCTCGACGCGGACGACAATCCACTCGAGGGAGTGCCCGTGACGTTTGCCGTAACCGCTGGCGGCGGCACGCTGGATCCGTCGAGCGCAACGACAGATGCAAACGGGGAAGCGCGCACTCGCTGGACTTTGGGGACGACCGCCGGATCCAATAGGATGACGGCGACTGTCCCGGGAGGCGCGTCATTGGACATCACGGCGATTGGTGTAGCGGGACGAGCGGCCACCATTGCGATTAGCGGCGGAAATAATCAGAGCGCGACCGCAGGGACTCCGGTTGGGACGAGTCCCTCCGTTGTCGTCCGGGATGCGAACAACAATCCCGTCGAAGGTGTGACGGTCGTGTTCACCGCTTTGGTGGGCGGAGGACTGGTCACGAATCCGGTGCGCACGACGAACGCGCAGGGTATCGCAGCCGTCGGGTCATGGACGCTCGGCGCAACCGCGGGCCAGCAGACGCTCGCTGCGCAGGTCACTGAAGCGGGTGTCAGCGGAAACCCGGCGCTCTTCAACGCGACGGCAACGGCAGGCGCGCCGGCTTCATTGAGTGCGGTGTCGCCGACGACGTTGAGCGCGGGCGTGGGAGCGCTTGTGGCCACGCCGCCGAGTGTGCGGGTCGTGGATAACGGTGGCAACCCCGTGCCTAACGTCAACGTCACCTTCGCGATCACGCAGGGGGGCGGACAGTTGACGGGGGCAACGCCGACAACGAATGCGCAGGGCATCGCAACGGTCGGTTCGTGGCGCCTGGGGAACAGCGTCGGCACCAACGTAGTGTCAGCGAGCGTCTCGGGTATTTCACAACCGATCACCTTCACAGCGACAGCCACTGCTGGTCCTCCAGCGGCGATCGTCATCATCGCGGGTGACGCGCAGACGGTTCCGATTAATCGTCCCGTACCGATCGCGCCGACGGTGCAGGTCCGTGATGCGGCCGGGAATCCAGCGTCAGGCGTCGCCGTGACGTTCACCGTTGGATCGGGTGGTGGCCTTGTGATCGGCGGTATCCAAACGACCGACGCATCAGGTAACGCGACGGTGGGAGCATGGTTCGTCGGTGGTGCGGCCGGCACGAACACGCTGGTCGCATCGAGTCCTGGACTCGCCTCGGCGACATTCACCGCGACGGCGACGGCAGGGCCACCGGTTTCGATGACGGCCGTCTCGCTCGTCGTGCAGGGTGGCAACGCCGGCGCGGCGGCCGCCAGTCCGCCCTCGGTTGTGGTGCGTGACGCGTTAGGCAATCCGGCCGCGGGTGTCACGGTAACGTTTGCGGTGACAGCTGGCGGTGGCACACTCGTCGATCCTGTCCGCACTACAGGCGCCAACGGCGTGGCGACCGTAACGACGTGGACGTTAGGTCCGACACCTGGCGTGAATACGGTGGTGGCGTCGTCGCCAGGACTCCCGTCGGTCACGTTCACAGCCACAAGCGTCGGGCCTCCGGCGCAGGTGGTGGCATTTGCAGGAAATAATCAGGCAGCCGTCCAGGGAACGGCGGTACCGACGCGACCAGCGGTGCGCGTGCTCGACGCCGACGGCAACGGCGTGCCGAACGTCGGAGTCTTGTTTGCGGTTACCGCTGGTGGCGGGTCCATCACCGGTGGAACACAGACCACCGACGTGAACGGGGTTGCCACCGTGGGGAGTTGGACGTTAGGCGCAAACGCGACTAACACCCTGAGCGCCACGGTGAACGCTGCTGGTGTGGCGGGCAATCCAGCCTCTTTCTCGGCGTCTGCGGCGACGCAGATCGCGGTGACGGCGGCGCCCGCGAACGCCACGCTCGGTGCGAGCTTCGCCATCACGGTGGAGTTGCGCGACGCCGCGAACGTCCTTTCGCGCGTCAACGGCGTCCCGCTGACGATCACGCTCGAAACGGGCGGCGGCACGTTAGGCGGCACCGCGACGATCAATACCAATGCGAACGGCTCCGTGACATTCAACATCTCGGTGTCGGGCGGCGGCGCGGGGAATCGCACGTTCCGCATCAGCGGCACAGGTCTAACGTCCGTGGTCACCGGCAACATCAACATCAGCTGAGGAACGATAGAACATGCGCACTTTTGCTTTCGCTGCTCAGCTCGGTCGCCGCGCCCTCGCAGCGGCGCTCATCGCGCCCGTTACGGCAGCCGCTCAGAATGCGACAGTTGGCCCGAACCCGCTGCGAGTGAGTGTCATGACCGGAGGGGTAACGCCCCGCAGCGCACTTATTGTGGACGCACTGGGCAGCGGTGATACGCGCCTGGGATCCGCACCGGCGTTCGGCGCCGAGCTGCAGTATCAGGCGTTAGGCAAGGCTGCCATATACGGCGGCGGCCTCATCGGCTTCGGTACGCTCCATCACGGCACGAACCTCGGCGTCTCCGTGCGCGGTGCGAGCAGCGACGCCGTCATCTTTGCTGGAACGGCAGGACTGATCGTCGACTGGTTCAGCGGCGCATTGCGCCCGCTCGTTAGGGTCGGCGGCGGGCTCAAAGGATACAGCTTCAGCACCAAAGGGGCGGACGGTGTCATCACACCAACGGGCGACTTTGGATTTGGATTCCGCGCCGGCACGGGAGCCATCGAACTGGGCGCGGAGTTTCGCTACCTGCCGAGCGTGTTCGATCAGGGAAAACTCCCAACCCGTGGAATCGTTGCGCAGGATCAGCAGCAGACCGATCTGTTTTTTGGTATCTCGATCACAGTGAGGCCCTAGGATCATGGGGTCAGACCCCTTGACCTCAC
>JBFMFA010000039.1:0-11600 GCA_040753195.1 Gemmatimonadota bacterium
CCAAGGGCACCGGTCATGTCGAGCAGCGCAAACGCGCCGCCGACGAAGAGAATCGTTAGGATGACGTCCGCGCCGGCAATGATGCCGCGTGGTACGGCGAGCAACGCGCCCATTGGTCGGACGGGCGATGCCTCCACGCGTTGGTAGGTGCCCGCCACAACGACTTCCCGACCAGTCTCGCTGTCCGTGCGCCGCTCATAGCGTCCGGCTGGAATGATCCAGGTGAGCGCCGCGGCGACCGCCACCGCGATAAGCAACAGGACGAACGGATGCGGAAGGCGCAGCCTCGAGGTGGTCATGTGTGGGCCGGGGAGTGTTCAATGCATTGGCGTCCAAGACCGGCTCTAGTCTACGCGTCGCCCAATCGTCGGCTACCACGCTCACGCTTCGGCGCGGATGTCTCCCGGCACTTGCACTCGCAGGGTCACGTGGACCTAATCATGCAGAAGGCCATGCGCCGCCCCCGCGTCCACGCCCTTTGACCGCATCGATGGAGTGAATGATCGCGACTCCTCGTCGCAACTCGCAGCTCACATCGATACGCTGCCGGACACGCCGCCTGCACGACGGAGTGAGCTCATTGCGCGGTCGGGCGCGCGCTTTGGTGCCGTCCACGGCGCTGCTACTGCAGCGAGCCCCGCAACGCCAGCGTGGCAGCGGCGCGACCGATTTCACGCCCTGCGTCGATGTCGAAGCGATAGTGGATGCCGCCGTAGACGCGAGACATGCCGGCGTCATCGATCACTTTCTCGAAGCGGGCGCGCTCGTTAGGAAACGCGTCGATCAGTACACCCATGATCGCCGTCGCGATACATGAATGACCAGACGGATACGACGGATGGTTAGGCAGGGCGATGGCCAGTTTGATGCCGGTGTCCGCCTGGGACGGGCGAATGAACCAATAGTGCAACTTCGTGTCCCAGCAGGCGATCTGGGCATCGAAGGCAGCGGTGTTGGCGAAGGCCAGTATGCGCGCGGCTTCCAGATCGATGCTATTGGAGCGACGCAGGGCGCTGTCGGCGATGAGGTTAAGCGCCCCCGCCGTGAAGGGTCCACTCGCTGTATTCCATGCGACGGCGATCGCCGTTTGCTCCGCCGTGCGCGTATCCGAGATCCTGCGCACTTCGGCAAGCGCGCTTGTGAAAGCCGCAGATCCAAATTCCGGCGGTGGCGGCGATCGCAACTGGCTTGCCGACGTCAGGAAAAACGGCTTGGTCCCGTGCAACGACCGAACAATGGGCGCGGTGGAAGAGCGCCACATCCCTACGCCGGCTGGTGGGGTGCCTACGGAGACGGTGAGATAATTGTCCTGTCCCGCCTGCGCGATCACCGCCGCTCCGATGCCGCGGCCGAGCGCTTCGCCTCGTGCGACATCGGTGTCGACATCGTTAGGTGTTGTCAGCGCGGCGAGGTCACTCGCCAGCTGTGCTTCGGTTGCGGCAACATCCTGCGGAAACAGGGAATTCAGAACAGCGACCGATGCGCCGCCAACCGCGGCTCGAACAGACGGTGGTCTGGCTTCGCGCGACGCTGCCTGCGCAGCTACGACGGCACGGTACTGAGCGACCGACAGGTAGGTGAGGATTCGACTTACCGCCGCTTGCCCATTACCCGTTGGTGGTCGGGCAATCACCAGAGCCACGGCCCGTTCATTCCATTCGACGCTTGCGCCGAGTCTCGTATCCTCTGCTTTGGGAGCAGTGATTTCACTGTCGCCGCAGGCACCAGTTCCCATCAGCACGCTGAGCACCGCTGTGCCCAGCGCCAATTGTGTTCTCCGAAGCATGTGTCATCCCTCGATGAATGGCTGTTCGAAGGGGAAAACGACGGATGCGCGGAAAACACGACACCGGCCGACTGAGCCGGCCAACGCCGTCGGACTAACGACTGGAAACGGAGCGTGAACGTTGGATCAACAGCACCGACGCCAAAGCCAACGGCGCCGCATAACTTCCGGCGCGCTCAACGAACTCCCACACGGGCGCTCCGGCGGCGATGAACAACGACTCCGTCGCCAGCTTCCACACGCAGGCGAACAGCAGCACCGGTACGAACGGCCGGGCCGCGATGACGGCTGCGAGTAACAACTCGAACCAGCCGATGGCAACGGTGAGTCCAGCCGTTAGGCCAGCGGCCGCGTAGTGGGTTTCGAACATAGGCTTCACGGTGATCGCGCCTAACGCTCCATGGCCGGCGAGCAGCAGGACGGTCGTTACCTGCAAGACTCGCTTCACGAGCGCGTAGCGGTCTGCGTCGGCGGAGGTTGGCTGGGTTGCACCATACCAGGAGCGGAGATCGCGCGGCCATCCGCTGAGCAGGAGCAAGGCAAACGGAACGCCGTAGTTGCCTGCGCGCTCGAGCGTCTCGAACAAGGGATCGCCACTGAGCGGTCGCAGGAGCGCGGTCCAGAGGGCCCACACCGCCATGTAGCCTAACGCGAACGGCCGTGGTGCGAAGAGCACCATCATCCCCACTGTCACGTCCAGTGCCCCGACGAGCGGCATCAAGCTCCAAGCCCACGTCTCGGGAATTCCGACAACGGCGAAGTAGGGCACCCACGCGGCTTTCGTAATGAATCCAAACGCCCCGTGGCCGATAAAACAGAGCGCGGCTCCGACGCGGAGTATCCAATACGGCGCGTCAGCCGGTACAGTCCACGCGCGCAAACCGACGCGGCGCGCAATCGACGGGTGTGACGAGGAGGTCATGGCCTGGAGGATCGCCCCAGGCGCCGGCGCGCTCTACGATGCGCGCGACTACCGGTCGCCTTTGGTTGTAAGCGGCGGCCTAACTTGCGCGTCGACGCGCGTCATCGAGGCGCAATCGCAACTCGCGCGCGCGGCGACGGCTCACCGGGACACGCGTTCCGTCGAGCAACTCGATGGCGAGCCCCTGATCGCGCCCGCGCCGCGCCGCGCGGACGTGATCCAGGTTCACCACGGCGGACCGGTGAATGCGCGTGAAACGGGGGCTGCCTAACCGCTCCAGAATTTCCCCAAGCGACTCGCGCAGCACGTGACGCTTTCCATTCACGTGCACCACGACGTACGCGCCGTCGGCCTCGACCCAACTGATGTCGGCGATGGGTACCGATACGCCGCCATGCTGCGAGCCGAGGAAGATTCGTGGAGTTGCGTCGGCACCACCGGCGCGACGGACGCGATCGAGAGCGGCATTGAACCGTTCGGTCGTGAGCGGCTTGACCAGGTAGTCGAGAGCCGCGACGTCGAAGGCTCGCGGCGCATGCTCCGGATACGCGGTGACGAAGACGACGTGCCTAACGGCGTCACGGATCGCCGCATGCGCCGTAAAGCCGTCGGTGTGGATCATCTTGACGTCGAGAAAGACGATATCCGGGCGCAATTCGCGCACGGCCCGTTCGACCGTCGCGCCGTCATCACACTCGCCGACGACGGCGAAATCGGGCGCCGCGCTCAGCAGCTGGCGGATCCGCTGCCGCGCGAGCGGCTCGTCGTCGACGACCAGTACGGAGTAGCGGGCACTCTGAATCATGCGGGCTGCAACTCGCTGGGAACTTCCGGCTCGGCGGCCGGCACCGGCGCGGGGATTTCTACGATCGACTCAACGCCGCCCCCGGCACGCCGGCGTACGATGAGTTGTGCCGCGCTGCCGAACGAACTGGCGAGGCGCGCCCGCGTGTTGCGCAGCCCTACGCCTCCACGCGACGCCGCGACCCAATCCACTGGAAGCTCAGGACCGTCGTGCGCGATGATCACGCGTACGCGACCACGCTCCAGCCGGGCGTCCAGCGTTAGGCGCATGGGGCCGCTGCGTCGCGCCAGGCCGTGCACCACGGCGTTTTCAACCAGGGGTTGCAGGATCAAGGGGGGCACAGCCACCGCCGCTGCCTCGGACGTCAGCGACACGTCGCAGTGCAGGCGCGTGCCGAAGCGCAACTGTTGAAGCGCCAGGTAGCGCTCGGCGAGTGCGACCTCCTCGGAGAGCGGAATGAGCTCGCGTCCGTCGTCGCGAAATGCGGCGTGCAGCAGTTCGGCGAGTTGTTCCAACGCGCGCGATGCCTGCGCAGGTTGGCGATCGTTGACCAGCGCGGCAATGCCGTTGAGTGTGTTATAGAGAAAGTGCGGATGCAGTTGCGCGCGAAGTGCAGCGAGTCGCGCGGCGTGTAACTGCGTCTCCAACTGGGATTCGCGCAGGGCCCGCGCGCGACGCTCGCGCATTTGTTGAATACTCCACGCGGTCAGCAGCGTCGCCCCGTACAACGGGATGAGCAGCGGCGTCGAGTTAATCCACACCCTCGCGGCGTGGATGTGGAAGCCGAAGAGAAAGCCGTACGGTAGCAGGCCACGGCCGGCCCACGCGTGCACATACGCATGAGCGGCGGTCAGTGTCAGAAAGATCCCCAGATGCAGCGCAAACGTCCCTAACGCGAGTGGCCACGGGGGACGCTTCAGCGTTAGGTGCAGGATGACCGGCAACGCGATCGCGAAGAGAATCCAGCGCGGCGCCGTCGCCGAAAGAATGACGCTGAGCGGCAGGGGATCGCCGTGGTGGTTCGTGACAAAGAGCGTGTCGGCGGCGCTCATGAGCGCCATGAGCAGACAGACGCCAGCGATCGCCAGCACCGCACCAAGGGGCGTACCACGCGACAGCGCGGGAGACGTTTCCGCCTCCCGCGCGTGTGAGGTCTCGAGGGACTGGGCCATCCCTCTATCTGTCACTTCGGACATGCGATTGGTACCTACCGTGCTCCGACCATCTGTATCGAAGTCGCTTTCGCATGATCGTCCGGGCTCACCGTCACGACAAGTGAGAATTCACCAAGCTTGGACTTAACACGGATTGTCGCTTCGTTGTGATCAGCTCGCTCCGTGCCGAGTGGCTGCAGCGCTCCGTGTTGGGCGAACATGGTGCGATACGTTTCGACCCGCTGGTCGGTCGAGCGGTTGGGATCGGTGACGAGCGATTTCTCGATGAATGCCCGCATTTGCTCGGCGTCGCCGGTTCTGAACGTGTGCATGTATAGACCAGCGAGGCGCGTCGCAGGCGTCGCCGTCCAGACGAAAGGCTGCAAGTTCGCTGAGGAACCCGGCGGCGGCTGCAGCTGTCCGGATCCACCACCTCCGTGGATGGCGCGGAAGAGTTGATTCGTTTCTTCCTTTTCTTTGGCGCTGGCCAGCGTGGTTTTGCCACCGGATAGCCGGTTCCAATCGGCGAGCGTGAAACGACCGACCATCTCGATATCCCCGTTAGGCGCTGTGCGTATAACCGTCGCCTCGCTTTCCGCGATGTCACCGAGCTTGATACCGGGGACGTACCGCTCGATGATGAAATGATGCGTGACGATCGCGCGATTGGTGCCTTTCGCGGGTGCCTTGGCGACGAGCGCGCGCTGTTCTGGTGTTGCGGCGAGCGACATCAACTCCTTGGACAGAGTCGGCTCACCGAAGGCCATCTGTGCGGTCTCCTTGGCGCGGAACATGGGGCTGGACAGGATTTCGCCGAAGGGGATTTGCGCGGAGCGCATAACGAAGCCGATCGCGCGTGCGTCCGCGACGCCGGCCTCGCTCAAGTTGCGTTGCTTCGTGCGATCGTCGAGCGGCGCGGTGCGCGGGTCATCCATATAGCTGCGATCGGTTCGCGCGTGACGCAGAATGATCGTGTAGCCGCCCTGCTTCAGCGCCTTGATCAACGAATCGGCCGATGGCTCGGTTGTATCGGCTGGGGTGAGCCACAGTCCGAGTGAAACCGCGGCTACTGTCAACGATGAAAACATGTGCATCCTCCGGCGTCGCGCCGATGTAGGGCACGAAGCCTTCGCGAAGCGGCGAGGGACCACAATGCCGCCTGTCGCCAGCGGTCAACTTTGGTTGCGAACGGCTCCCTTTTGAGGTCGACCCTTGCGCTGTACCGCCTCGAGCGCCGACGCCAGGTTGCGCACGCCGGCTCGAATGTCCTGCGGATCGAACGCCGCAAAGCCGAGTACGAGCGCGTTGTTAGGCATGGTGCGTTGACCACGTTCCCGGACGGGCATGACGACGACGTCGCGCGTCGTCGCCGCGGCGATCGCTGCATCGGCATCGATGCTCGGTGCGAGCCATCCCACGGTCTGGAGACCCGCGGCGACACTGGAAATGTCGAGCAGTCCCTGAAGTCTCTGGCGCGCGCTGTCGATCAGCGTCGCGAGCCGCTCGGCGTACACTTCACGCATTCGCCGTATGTGGCGAGCGAAGTGGCCATCGGCCATGAAGTCAGCCAGTGCGATCTGATCGAGCAGCGGAGCATGTCGCGCCGTGACCGACTTCAGTGCCGTGAGCGGCTCAATGAGATCGGGCGGTACAACCAGATAGCCCAGTCGGAGGGAGGGGAAAAGCACTTTGCTGAAGCTGCCGCAGAGTATGACGCTATCCGTTGCGTCCAGAGAGTGCAGCGCGGGGAGGGGGCGTCCTTCGTAGCGAAACTCGCTATCGTAGTCGTCCTCGACGACGAATGCTCCGGCGCGCTGCGCCCATTCGAGCAAGGCGAGGCGCCGAGAGGCGCTCATGCTCACGCCTAACGGGCATTGATGCGCGGGCGTTACGTAGGCGAGGCGCGCAGCCTGACGCGCGTCAGGCGTCGTTGCCCCTTCGTGGTCGACCGCGAGCGGGAGGACGCGCGCGCCAAGCGCCTCGAAGACGCGCCACGCCCCGACGTAGCCCGGGTCTTCGGCGAAGACCGCATCACCTCGCTGCACGAGGAGTCGGGCGACGAGATCCAGTGCCTCCTGCGCACCGCTTACCACGACAACCTGCTCGTAGGAGCAGCGCACACCGCGCGCAACGCGCAGATACTCCGCGATCTGTTCGCGGAGGGGACGGTGGCCTGCTGTTTCGCTGCCTAACAACTGGCTCGAAGTGAGGCGACGCAGCCGGCGCGACATGGTCTGCGCCCACAGCGCCGTGGGAAACAGCTGCAAGGCCGGAACATTGGCGCGGAATGGCCGCACGCGCGTGAGGAAGTCACTGAGCGGGAAGGCTTTGACGCGCAGCACATCGGGTTCGCGTTGACGCGCGGGACGAACCTTCGCCGGACCTGTCGTCTTGCGCCGCGAAGTGAACAGTCGTTCAGGGAGTGTGTCACTCACATAGGTACCGGAGCCCACCCTGCCGCTGACGTACCCCTCGGCGGCGAGCTGCTCGAACGCCGTCACGATGGTCCCGCGCGAGAGCTTGTACTGGCGAGCGAGATCGCGTGACGCCGGGAGTTTAGAGCCTGGCTTGAGCCGGCCGTCGAGGATGGCGCGTCGCAAGGCGTCGCCTAACCAGAGATACTGCGGCACGCCGGAATGGTTTTCGGGGAGAACCAGCTCGTGCGTGGAAACACGTTTTGGCATCGACAAGTGGTACAATGGAATGAGGAGAAATGGACCTGTAGCTCAGGTCCATTTGAAGCTAAGCTAGGGCATGCCAAAACAACTCACCAGTTTGCTGTGCGCGGGCGCTCTTTGCGGCTGGGTCGCGTGCCGTCCGGCGGCGAGCCGCACGGTGAGCGGACGCGCCGCCACGCGCGTCGCCGCTGAGTACGACGTAGAGACGGTCCGCGGGTCCCTGCGCGTTAGGCTCGTGGAAGTTGTGTATGCGCCTGGAGACACGTCGGTGCCACACAGCCACGATTGTCCCGTAGTGGCGCACGTGATAGACGGGAATCTACGTTCGGGACTCAATGAGCAGCCGGAGAGTGTGTACACGGCTGGACGCGGATTCTACGAGCCGGCCAACTCGCGCCATCGCGTGTCGGGAAACGCCAGCGCGTCCGAGCCGACGCGCTTTCTCGCGGTATTTCTGTGTCCCACTCCATAACCGGACCTAACGACCAACATGACCCGACGAATCAACTACGCAGTGTCAGGTGTTTACGACGCGATGGACGCCGTGGACAAGTATCTAGAAGGAGCCAGCCTCGATGCGGCGCTTCTCCACCTCGTGCGTCTGCGCGCCTCACAACTCAACGGTTGCGCGTACTGCATCGACATGCACTGGAAGGACCTGCGCGCGCTGGGTGACGACGAGCAGCGACTGTACTCGCTGGACGCGTGGCGCGAATGCCCGTACTACAGCGAGCGTGAGCGGGCGGCGTTGGAGTGGACGGAAGCGATCACGCGGATCAGCGATACGCACGCGTCGGATGCGGTGTACGAGTCCGTGCGGCGGCACTTCAGCGAACGCGAATTGGCGGACCTCACGCTCGCTGTCGCGCAGATCAATTCGTGGAACCGGCTGTCGATCGCGGCACGGCCGGTACCTGGCCTGTATCGGCCGGCCGTGACCGCTGCCTAACGACGTCCGCTGCGACGCCTCGGCGCTGATTGCTACTCGGTTCCCTTGTCCATCGCGACGAGGAATCGGGTGAGCGCGTCCTGGGCGCTCGTCGCTGTGGTCGGGACAGGAAGTGGCCGCTCGTCGGCGTCTTCAACCGCTTCCTTGTGCGCCTCAAAGATCTCGGAAGGCGCCGCATCCATTGTTTGAAAGTGGACGAGGCTGTTTTGCACGTAGAGGCCTTTGTTGTCCACGCGCATAACGCGGCGCTGCAATTCGTCGGCGAAGCCTGTCACGACCCAGTTGCCGTTTGCCAGTTCCGACAGGAATACGACTTCGAAACATCCGGGGCTGGCGATATACGCGGCAAACGCGTCTTTGGGTCCGGCATACAGGCGGCAGCTCATCTCCACCGTTTGCGCGCGAACGGGCTCGTGCCAGGTGAAGTCACCTAACGAGGCAAAGCCCAGTGCGCCGAGTGCATCGTCAAGCAAATCCAGCGTTTCCTGCAGTGTCACATCCTCCCTGTCTTCCAGCTCAGGGAGAACTTCCGACAGCACGATCGACAGAAACCCTTCGTCGTAGTACTGCTTGTCGGCAAGCGTCGTCGGCGCGTACGCTCGTGGGACCACTTCGGCCGCCTTGACGTCGAGCACTTCCACTGTGCCCGGTGTCCAAACGGCATGCAGCGGCGCCTCGACGCGCATTTTGGATGTCTCGCGGCGGCAAAAGAGCGCTTCCGCACCATTCCAATCGGCCATCCGCAGTGGCGCCGCGTACCCGAATTCATCGAGCGCCATTCCGGCGGGCAAGCCTACGCGTTGCGCTGCCTGCCAGGACTCGGCGAACGCGCTCACTAGCGTTAGGCCGGCGGCAGGAACGTGCGTGCGGATGAACATCCCGCTCGCTAGTCCCAATTGCGCGATGGCCGCTGCATCGAGGTTGATTGTAAACGTGTCCCAGTAGTCGTTGAACCAGATCAGTACTTCCGCCCGTGTGCCCGTGATCGTGTATTTGCCGACCCAGTTCGTATCGCGGCGCGACTCGAACGGGATGAGGTTATCTACGGCGTCGGCTTCGCTTCCACCTGGTGACAGAAGGATGATTTCCTGAGGACCGGACCACTCGCGTTCTTCGCGAAAAAGCGCTTCGTGGTCCACTCGATACAACGTCAGCTTGTAGTCGCCTGGCGGCACACTCGTTAGGGCGCCTTTTTCGCTGGGGGACTCCGGACCGATGCGGCTCGCGTCGTTCGATTCGATGCACAGCTTCCCGGACGGGAGGCGGAGAAAGGCCGTTTGCGGCTCGAGCCAGTGTCCCGCCGAGAGCTCTTCCTTGGTGAACGGCGCGCCTACGTACACAGCGACATTGAGCTCATCGTCCTGCTGCAGGCCGTAACCGACGACGAGGCCCTGTTGAGCGAGCTGATCGAAGCGTCCGGGCGCCCCGCCGTGGCCCTCGTCGGCGAACTTCCGAATGGCGGTGCGGTTCGCGTCATCGTACAGCCAAACCTCGAGGCCCGAGTTGGTCACGGTGAATTGCACGCCGCCGTCGCGGATGGGTCGAGCTGCTGTCGCCACACGTTCTCCCGGTGTCGTTCAGTCCATAAGACCGCCCTAACGCGCATAGGCAACGCCTTTTGCGCCTCTCCGCCAGCAGGGAGCGTTCGCTTGGTCAGACCTTCCGATCGTCGAGACCGGCCTACAGCCCGGACGCCTGCACAGACCCTGCGGCCTTCCTTATGAGCGGCGTTATCTCGCGACTCTGCCGTGAAGAGTATTGCCGACTGCTCGACTTCTTCGTTCGCTGGAGCGTGCGCCGTCAGGCCGTAGATTGTCAGCCAGTTCCCCGGACGCTACCTCAGCACACGCCTCCGATGATTCGTTTCACGCTTGGTGCGCTATCCGCGAGTATCCTGGCCTTCAACGCCGGCGCGCAAACCGAACACGCGCGCTTCGACTTCGCGGTCACGATCGAGGGCCGACAGCACATCCTGACGTACGACGGTACGCATGACGTCACCAAGGATGCAGATCCGCGCATCAAGTTGGTGGTTTTCGTGCACCACGGCGGGAGTCAGAATCCGAGCACGTACTTCAGACACCTAACGAGTGCGCTCGAGGCCGCCGACCGCGACCGTCCGACGCTGAACCTGAAAGCCACGACGCTGGTTGTATCGCCCGGAATGATCGGCCCCGAGCACGTGGCTGATCGCCCGGCGCGATATGCGAAGGGCAACTACCCTGTATGGACAAACGGATGGCGCGAAGGCGCGAACGCGACGAACGTCCCCGTCAGCAATTTTGACTTGCTCGATGGCATGGTTAGGCACGTCGCAACGTTCTACCCGAACGTGAAGGCGATCGTGCACGTCGGCCACTCGGCGGGCGGCCAGCTGCTGAGTCGTTATGCACTCGGCTCGCCGGTGTACGACGAGCTCCGCGCACGTGGCATCGTTATGCGTTACGTCATCGGGAATCCGTCGTCGGTGCTTTATTTCGATCGGCAGCGGCCGGATCTCATCGGGGAGAAAGGGTTCGTCGATTACCGCACGCGCGTACCGCATGTCGAAGGGCGCGATTGCATCGCGTTCAACACGTACAAATACGGCCTCGACAACCTCGTCCCGTACATGACACGGCGCCCCGTTGCGGCGATGCTGGCGAGCTTCCGACAGCGCGAGGTCTTCATGTTCCAAGGCCTCGAAGATCGCGATCCGATGGGCGACGGTGTTGACCGCGATTGCCCCGCGCTGCTTCAGGGGCGCTTCCGCCTCGAGCGAGGGAAGCGCTACCACGAATACCTGGGCCACTTTTTCGGAAAGGATGTTTACAAGACGAAGTTCATAGAGTTTGCACCCGGCATCGCGCACTCAGGTGGACAGATGTTCGCGTCGGAGCGTGGCAAGGCGATCATCTTCGTCAACGCCGATAGCGCCGCCGCTGCCTTACGAGTGGAGACCGCACAGCAACCGCAACGTCCATTTGCACTTGCCATTCACGGCGGTGGCGGAGTTCGCGCGCGCGCCGAGTTCGCGGCGAACCCCAAACTCGAAGCGGCATACCGCGATGGGTTGAAGCGGTCGCTTGCAGCTGGGTACGAAGTATTGAAAGCAGGCGGGAGTGCCGTTGAAGCCGTGGAGGCGGCGATCATGGTGATGGAGGATGATCCGCTGTTCAATGCTGGCAAAGGCGCCAGTTACACGCGCGACGGCACCGTAGAGCTGGACGCTGCAATAATGAACGGCAAGACGATGCGTGCCGGTGGAGTTGCTTCCGTGCGTCGCATCAAGAATCCCATCGCCCTTGCGCGCATCGTGCTCGAGCA
>JBFMFA010000040.1:0-11597 GCA_040753195.1 Gemmatimonadota bacterium
ATCCCATCTCGACGGCCGTTTTCACGGCAGCCGCGACCATCCCGGGCTCGGGGTCGATATCCGCATCCACGTTCATCACCCAGTCGCCCGACGTGTGCGCGAGCCCCTGCTGCAACGCCCACACTTTCCCGATCCAGCCGTTAGGCAGCGGTGGCTCCCCTAGCACGCGAACTCGGGAATCCCGCGCGCCGGCCGCTTGCGCTAACCCAACCGTACCGTCCGTCGAGTTCGCGTCGACGACGAGAATCTCAAGCACCGTCGGGCCCTGTTTCATGAGGCCCTCGAGACACGGCTGAAGACGCTGCGCTTCATTCCGAGTCGGCACCACTACGCTCACGCGTGGCGGACCACGGTCCTCGATAGGCAAAACAGGCGGGCGCCTGTTCCGACCTGGCAACAGGCGCCCGACAAGAATGATGAGTGCGATGAGCTGCGCGATCAGTAGGAGCGTCAACAAGCTCGCTTTGACCTTTGACCTCTGGCCTTTGACCTATCTGGAATCAGTCACCCGCTTCGTCTCCTCCGGCTTCAGCCAATACGTAAACCACTGCCGCAACCTGCCTAACCGGTCGACGAGAAGCCACGGCTCGCCCGTGCGCGAGAGATCATGCGTGGAGCGTGGGTACCTAACGAACTCCGCCGGAATGCCGTGTTTCTTGAGTCCCATGAACCACTGCTCCGCGTCGGTCATCGGCGTGCGGTGATCTTCTTCGGACTGCACCAGAAGCGTCGGCGTCTTCACCTTCCGGATGTAGCGGATCGGCGAAAGCGTGTCGTACAGAGCCGGGTTGTCCCACGGTTTGCCGAGGAACTCGAATTCGGTGAGCCCCTGCGCGTCGCTCGTGCCATACCACGACCACCAGTTCGAGATCATGCGATCCGTCTGCGCGGCCTTGAAGCGATTCGTCTTCACCGTCACCCACGCGGTCATCACTCCGCCGTACGACCCCCCGGTCACGCCCATGCGCGTGGAGTCGACGTCCGGCCGCTTGGCGACCACATCCACCCCCTTCATGAGATCGACGTAGTCCTCGTCGAACCATCTGGCGCGCGTCGAATACGTGAAGTCGGCACCGTATCCCCCAGACCCACGCGGATTCGTGAAGAGCACGAACATCCCCGCCCCCGCGAGGTTCTGGAACTCGTCGAACCAGTTCTCGCCGTACGCGGCGTGTGGCCCACCATGGATGTAGAGCACGAGCGGATATTTCTTCCCCGCCTCATAGCCGTACGGCTTCATGAGCCACGCTTCGATGTCACGATTGCCTAACGACTTGTACGTAAAACGTTCCACTTCGGCCCAGGCGATCTCGGTGTTCAACTTGTCGTTGAAGTTCGTGAGCTGCCGTTCGCCGCTGCCGTCGGCGTTGGCGATGAACAGCTCCGTGGGTTTGGTGTGGCTGGTAGACACGTAAGCGACTTTTGTCCCGGCCTCGTCGAACGCAAAGCCGTTCAGCCTCCGGCCACCGCCGATCACTTCCTTGAGCGCCTTCGTGTTCGGATCCAGATGGAGCAACGCGCTGCGGCCGCCGATCGACGCCGCCACCGCAATCGTCCCGTTAGGTAGCCACGTGAAGCCGTCGGGCTCGTATTGCCAGTCGCCTAACAAGTTCACTGGCGTCGCCGGCTGCTGACCGACAGAAACCACGTAGATACGCTCGGACTGCGTGCGCGACGGAGACGCCGAGAAGGCCAGCTTCGTCCCGTCGGGAGACCACTCGAGGTTCCCTTCATTCCCGTGATACGTCGCGATGCGGCGTGGCTCTCCGCCGTTCATGCTCACCACGAAAATATCGACGTCATTGCGCGGCGCTTCGTCGCGTGCCTTGTTGTACGGTAGCTTCGCGATCGAATCGCGCTCCGCGCGCACCACCGAATCCGGACGCAAACGCGCATCGGCCGTATATGCGATCCACTGCCCATCGGGCGATACGACCGCGCCGTTTCGTGAATACGTCTTGTCGTCGAGCTTGCGCTTGGCGCCATCCAGTGGCTTGATCCAGATGTTGGACGCCCGGTACGCGCGTGCCTCGCGCGAATTCGGCACAAAGCCCGGTCCGTTCGATTTATAGGGCGTCTCGATGACGTGTTTACCGTCGAAACGCTTCGGATCGAGTGGCTCGGTGATCGCGCCAAACGGCGGCCGCGCCATCGCCTGCATGCCGGTCCACTTGTCCCGCTTGGTCGTATCGTTAGGCGCCGAGTCTGGCTCTGTCCAAACTATGAAGCGCTTGTCGCGCGGCAGCGAACCATTCGGATACGCGTCGATCTCCACGGCTTCGCCGGCCGGCTGGTCGATGCGAATCCCCCAGGTGCGCGCGCGGCTCCCCGGTCGCGTGGAGTTGAACAGCAGATACTTCCCGTCCGGAGAAAAGCGCGGATTCGAGCTCTCCGTGCTCGGCGACGTGAAGCGTTGGGGCTCGCCGCCGGAAGCCGGCACCACCCAGACCTCCGAGTGCCGCTTGTTCTCGCTCTCACGGACCGTTGTCACGGTGAACGCGATGAGCTTGCCATCCGGCGATATCGCCGGATTGCTCACCGTGGTCAAGCGATACCAGTCCTGTGGAGTGAACGCGCGGCGTTGCTGCGCGCTGACGATCATGGGTATGGCGACCAGCAACGCGGTTGCCAGGCGGTGTGCACGCATTGAGTATCCTCGGCAAGGAAACGACCACTTGGGGTCAGACACCATCTCGCATGGTGTCTGACCCCCAAACGACAGGGGAGATATTTGGCGCGAAAACCGCGCGTGCGGGAGCCCTCCGGTGATGGTACGGCGGTCCACCTGCGCAGCGTTGAGCTGAAGGAACCGGCCGAGTCGCTCCCGGACCGCTTTCCCTTCTCCATTCGTGCGGTTCGCGCGCTGGAACGCCTGCAATTCGATACGCCTGTCACGTTTTTCGTGGGCGAGAACGGCTCCGGCAAGTCGACCTTGCTTGAAGCGATGGCGACGAACATCGGCCTTCCCACTGTTGGCAGCGCCGCGGTGCGCGACGATTCGACCTTGGCCGATCAACGGGAGCTCGGTCGCGCACTCCGCCTAACGTGGAATGTGCGCGTGCGACGCGGCTTCTTTCTGCGCGCGGAGGATTTTTTCGGCTTTGCCAAAGCCATCGAGCAGTTGAAGGCAGAGATCAAACGCCGCACCGCGGAAATCGAAGTGGAATACGCCGACCGCTCGGCACATGCCAAGGGCCTGGCGCTCGGGCCTCTATATGCCTCGCTGCACGCGCTACAGGCCTCGTATGGAGATGGCGTCGACACGCAATCGCATGGCGAAGGATTCCTCGAACTGTTTCGCAAGCGATTTGTCCCCGGCGGCATCTACCTCCTCGATGAACCGGAGGCGCCGCTCTCGCCACAAAGTCAGCTTGGTTTCTTGGCACTGCTCAAAGTCATGATCCAGCAGGAATCGCAATTCATTATTGCGACGCATTCGCCGATCCTGCTCGCCTTCCCCAACGCGACCATTTTTTCGTTCGACGAATCGCCGGTCGCTCAGGTCCCCTTCGATCGGCTGGACCATGTGACGATCACGCGCGACTTCCTGAACAACCCCGAAGGCTTCCTGCGGCGACTTTAGCGGGGTCAGACACCATCATCAAACGGGGTCAGACACCACTCAGCTGTCTGATGACGCGGTGTCTGACCCCATTTCGCCCAGGTGTCTGACCCCTGTTCAAACCATCAGTGGTACTTAGTTGTCCTAGGTACCATGACTACGCCGAACGGGAAGCTCCTCCAGGGAACGCTCGACCTGCTGGTGCTGAAAACGCTGGCCTGGGGACCACGACACGGGTACGCGATAGCTCGCTGGCTCGAAGACACGACCGACAACGGCCTGCGCATCGAAGAAGGGTCCCTGTACCCCGCCTTGTATCGCATGGAACAACGCGGTTGGATTGCGGCGTCGTGGGGCGAGTCGGAGTTAGGCAAACGCATCAAACTGTATTCGCTGACGCCGAAAGGTCGCGCCGCACTGCGTGAGCAGACGGCTCGTTATGCTGAGTTCGCGCGCTCCGTCGCGAAGGTTCTGCGAACCACATGATCGCGCGCTGGTGGAAGGGAGCGCGTCGCCTCCCTGGGCACGTTTGGCCGGTGTCGATCGATGAGGAGGTCGATGGTGAGATCGCCGCGCACATCGAACTGCGCACGCGAGATCTCATCGCCAGCGGGATGTCTCCCGCGGACGCGCGTGCCGAAGCGCTGCGGCGTTTTGGCGATCCGGCACACACGCGGCGCGAACTGCGCTCGATCCGCAGGTCAATGGAGTCAGGCACCCGGAGAAGCGAGATGCATAACGACATAAAAACAGACGCCTTCTTCGGGTTGCGCCTCTTCCGGCGCTCACCACTCTTCACAAGTCTTCTCGTGATCACGATCGGGATGGCGATCGGTGCGAACGCGGCGATCTTCCGCGTGATCGATGCGGTCGTGCTGCGTCCATTGCCTTACGCGCACGCAAATCGCGTCTTTGCGATCTGGAATGGGTACGGCAGTGGCCGCACCTCTATCGCGGCTCCGGAGTACTTCGACTACGCCGAGCAGTTACGAACGTTTGATGCCGTGGCCGCCGTCACGCCGCAGCACACGGCCCTCGAGATTCCCGGCGAAGAAGTCGAACGGGTGAGCAACTACGCCGTCACACCGAACCTGTTTTCGCTCCTCGGCGTGGAAGCGACGGTCGGGCGCACGTTCGCGCCGACAGACGGCGCCCGCGGCGCCGAGCGTGTGATTGTGATCAGTCACTCGTTATGGATGCGGCGCTTTGGCGGCGACCGCGCGGCCGTGGGCCGCGTCGTGAACCTCGGCGGACGTCCTGCGACAATCGTCGGCGTGATGCCGCCCGGGATGAACTTCCCGGACGCGCCGCTGGATTTTCTGCGTGAACGCGGCGACGTATGGCTGGCCAACGACTTCGAGCATCTGCGCGGCGACGAACGCGGCAATCAGATCTTCGCTGCACTTGGTCGCCAACGCACGGACGTAGCGCCGGAAGCCGTGCGATCCGACGTCGCACTGCTGGAGCGTCGATTTCAGCAGGCTTTTCCTCGACGTTATGCGCCTCCGCGCGTCCCCAACTGGCACCTGCTGACTGTGCCGATTCGCGAGGAGATGTTGGGCGACGTGGAGCCCGCGCTCGCCACCGTCGCAGGTGCGGTGGTCCTTCTGTTGATCATTGCGAGCGCCAACGTGGCCGGACTGCTCGTCGCACGTAGCCGCGTGCGACGGCGGGAAATGGCCGTACGGCTCGCGTTAGGCGCCAATCGTCGGCGCCTGGTGCGACAACTGCTCACCGAAAGCGCTATGCTCGGGCTCTTTGGCGGGATCGTTGGTCTTGCGCTCGCACGGATCTTTTCGGTGATGATCACCCAATTCGATCCCGGCGGCATTCCACGACTCGACCAAGCGCGGTTCAGTCCGCTCGTCGTCGCTTTTTCCCTCGGCATATCGGTCCTCACCGGGCTCGCCGTCGGCATCGTTCCGGCTCTAGGCGGCTCGCGCGACCGCCTGCGCGACGCATTGAGCGACGATGCGCGTGCCACGGCGGGGAGCGGCTCGGGAACGGCGTTGCGACGGGTGCTCGTGGGCGCGCAGGTCGCGATGGCCGTGGTGGTTCTGGTCGCCGCTGGGTTGTTAGGCAAGACGTTGCTCTCGCTGCGCGGCATCGACACGGGGATCGTCGCTGATAACGTGCACTACATGCGCGTGGATCCGCCCGCCGCTCGTTATGACTCCGCCCACAAGACGCTCGCCCTCTACGAACGGCTCACGCGCGAGTTGCAGAACACAAACGGCGCGGAAGTGAGTGCCGTCTATCCGCTCCCGATGAGCGGTGAGGGTTGGGGAGGCTCGTACTTCATTCCGGAGATCACGCGCGACCAGAATGTCGAGCTACACGCAGAATACGCAGTGAGTGCGCCTGGCTATTTCCGCGTGGCTGGCGTTTCGATGATTGAAGGGCGCGATTTCACGCCTGACGACAAAGCCGGGAATCCGGCCGTTGTTATCATCGACGAGGTCCTCGCAAAGCGGCACTGGCCCACCGAGTCCGCCGTCGGCAAGCTGCTGAATCCGAACCGGGAGGAAGGGGCGTGGGCCACTGTCGTCGGCGTGGTGAGGCATGTCCGCAATGCCGGGCCGCGCAACGACGGCGAACCGCAGATCTACATGCCCTTTGGCCAGCATGTGCAGCGGCCCATGGCGGTCGTGTTCAAGGCCGCGCTCTCGCCTAACGCGGCAATCCCGCTGCTGCGCGATGCGTTGCGTCGCACCGATCCACAGCTTCCTGCGTCGCGTATCGGTCCCTTGACTGCGCTTGTGGATGCGGCCACGGCGACGGACCGCTTCTACGCCGTCGTGATCGCCGCCTTCGCGGGCACCGCTCTGCTACTGGCGAGTTTTGGTCTGTACGGTGTGATGGCCTCGCTCGTCGAGCAGCGACGCCGCGAGATCGGCATCCGCGCGGCGATGGGCGGAACACCGGCAGCGATTCGCTGGCTCGTTATGCGCGAGGGCGTGGCAGTGACGCTCGTTGGGCTCGCCGCCGGATCGATCGCCGCATTCTGGAGCACGCGCCTCTTATCTCGATTGTTGTTCGGCGTGCAACCGACAGATCCGTTGACGTATGCGGCCATCGCGCTCACGGTGCTCGTGGTGACTGCACTCGCAGCCTATGCCCCACTGCGGCGCGCCACGCGCATCAGTCCCATCGAGGCGTTGCGGGTTTAAGCCCCGTTGGGGTCAGACACCCATCCCGTTGGGGTGTAGAGGGTGTCTGACCCCCGTGTAGATTTGCGGGGATGTCACTAGGCACGCGACTCCTCGCGCTGTGGCAACGTCTGGCTCCACTCCCGGGTGGAACACGGCTCTTTTCGTTTCTGCTCGGCCGCGAGGTGCCGTACACGGCGACGGTCCGGCCGCACATCGTCGAACTGCGACCAGGGTACGCACGCGCGGAAATGTCCGACCGGCGCGTGGTGCGCAACCATCTCAATTCGATTCATGCCGTCGCGCTGGTGAACATCGCCGAAGTGGTTGGCGGCCTGGCGATGCTCACGGGATTGCCGCCGGACATGCGTGGTATCGTCACCGGCCTGTCGATCGAATACAAAAAGAAGGCACGGGGACGCCTAACGGCGGAATCTACGGTACCAGCGCTGCAAGCGTCGGTAGATACTGAATTGCACGTGCTCTCCGCAGTGCGCGACGCGGCCGGTGACGTGGTCGCCGAGATGACCGTGCGTTGGAAAGTTGGCCCGCAACGCCGCGAAGCAAAACACGAGGCAAACGCAGCGTACGCCGCGCGCCTTACCCCTCACGCCTAGACTGCGTGCTCCTCGATACAGCCTTCACACGTCAAGTGGGCGTCGAACTACCGATCATCGGCGGTGCGATGTACCCCTGCAGCAATCCGGAGCTTGTCGCCGCGGTCTCGGCGGCTGGAGGGATTGGCGTCGTGCAGCCAGTTTCGCTCACGTACGTGCACGGCTACGACTACCGCGAAGGACTGCGCAAGATCACCGCGCTCGCGGGCGGAAAGCCGATCGGGATGAATGCGCTCATCGAACAGGGCTCCAAATATTATCGCGAACGCATGGAGCGCTTCATCGACGTCTCGCTGGAAGAGGGCGTGCGCTTTTTCATTACTTCGTTAGGGAACCCGCGGTGGGTTGTCGATCGCGTGGCGCCGTTAGGCGGGGTTGTCTACCATGACGTCACCGAACGCAAATGGGCGCTCAAGGGCCTCGACGGCGGCGTGCACGGACTCATTTGCGTGAACAACCGTGCCGGCGGTCACGCGGGACCGAAGTCTGCGCAACAGTTGCTCGATGAACTGGGCGATCTCGGCGTCCCGCTGGTTTGCGCGGGCGGTATCGGCGAAGCCGATGAGTTCGTGGCCGCGCTGCGCATGGGATACGCCGCTGCGCAGCTCGGAACACGTTTTATTGCCTCAACGGAGTGCAATGCCCACGAGCGCTATAAGGCAGCGATCGTCAACGCCGACGAGAAGGACGTCGTGCTCACTGAACGCCTAACGGGCATACCCGTCGCCGTCCTCAACACGCCCTACGTCCAGCGGCTCGGCTTGCGGGCTGGGCCCACCGCGCGCTGGATGCTCCGTAACCGACGCACGAAACACTTCATGCGGACCGTGTACATGCTGCGATCGTTTCTTTCATTGAAGCGATCACTCAAGCGCGGCGATGAAGACCGCGACTATTGGCAGGCCGGAAAGAGCGTCTCCAGCATCACCACCATCGAACCCGTCGCCAGCATCATGCAACGTTTCGCCAACGCCGCACGCGCGGTCGCCGCGCTGTTCCTTTTGGTTCTCACCTCCGCGTTAGGTGCGCAGGCGCGACCGACGTTGGCGCTCGTCGGCGGCCGCGTGCTCGACGGCTACGGAGGCCCGCCGATCGAGAATGGCGTCGTCCTCGTGGCCGGCGACCGTATCGTCGCCGTTGGGCGTTCAAGCGACGTCCAGGTTCCCGCCGGAGTGCAGATCATCGACACGAACGGCATGACCGTCATGCCTGGGTTGATCGACATGCACGTGCACCTGCAGATCCTCGGTCACGGCGACTACAAACGCTGGAACGATCTGTACGGGACGCAGAACGCAAAACTCGTTATGCCGATCGCGGCGCGACAGCTGCTCATGGCGGGCGTGACATCGGCGCGTGATCTCGGTGGTCCGCCGCGAGACGTCCTCGACGTCAAACGTCGTATCGCCGCTGGAGAGATTCCCGGACCGCGCATGTTCGTGTCTGGGCCGTTCATTCAACACGCCCCCTACGAGGAATACGAAAAGGACTTTCGCTGGGGGGTGAACGGGCCTGACGACGCGCGCGCGAAGGTCGAGCAAGTGGTGCAGATGGGCGTCGACGTCATCAAACTCATCGATCAAGATCAGATGACCGAGGCCGAGGTGCGCGCCGTTGTCGAAACGGCGCACCGGTTAGGCAAACCGGTCGTCGCGCATGCGCATCGCATGGAAGAGATCCGCCGCGGCCTGCGCTTTGGCGTGGACAACTTCGAGCACACGGGACTCGGCACGGCACCAGGTTACCCCGAGGACGTGCTGCAGGGGATGCGCGAGCGAAACTCGTCGCTCTACTGGACGCCAACGATTTCCCCGCTCTATACGATGTACGCGGCAGGTCAGTCGTTCGGCGAGCGGCTGGACGATCCGGCGTGGCGCGACGGCATGCCGAAAGACATGGCGGAGGAGATCAGGAAGTCGCTGGAGCAGATCCCACACCTCCCCTACTACGCGCTCTTTCCGTCGCGCATTCCGATCTTGCCGCACAAGTTCCAGCAAGTGCGATCGACCGGCGTTAGGCTGCTGATCGGTACGGACGCCGGGATCCCCAGCAACTTCCATAACGACGCCACGTGGCGCGAGATGGTGAAGTGGGTGGAGTTGGGGGTGTCTCCGATGGAGACGATCCAGTCTGCCACGCTATGGCCCGCGCGCGCGTTGCGTGCCGAAGACCGCATCGGCGTGCTCGCGAACGGACGTTATGCAGACGTAATCGCAGTGCGTGGCGACCCACTCACCGACATGACCGTTATGCGCGACGTCCGCGTCGTTGTGCAAGGCGGGAAACGGATTCGATGACTGAAAAAGGGGTTGTTGGCCGCAAAACCCCCGGTGACGGCAAGCTCGAGGTCTCGCCGGCGATAGCTCAGGCGCTCGGCGAGACCGGTGAGCCGATCGAGGTGCGCCTCAATGAGCGCACCCTTCCGGGCCTTGTGACCGCAATGGAATGCACCTGCGCCAAGGCGAGCGTAACTGGAAAACACGTCCACCACTTCGTTCAGTGCGACGCATTTCGCGAGCTCCCGGTGGGTAGCGAATTGCGACTTTCGGCCGAGCGCGGACGGCTTTCAATCTCGCTGTAATTAGCGGTTGGGCTGGCCCGCGAAATGCGCTCAGGGCGCGTAAGCAGGCCCCGCTGAGCATGGATATGGTCACGCTGCCATCGGCGCGGGAAACGTCGGCATAAGCCCAAGGCAGACAAGCCATTGCCAACCGAGACTTCACGTCGCGTCGATGACGGTCAGGCGGCAGTTCGTTCCGCTGAAGCGGTCGTGCGCGGAGCGAGGCGTGAGCGCTACGACGAAGTCCTGAGCGCCGCGGCGCTCGGATTCCTTGGCGCCCTGGAGCGACGCTTCGGACCGGCCATCGACCAGCTCCTGGACGCCCGGCATGCGCGGCGGGCGCGGATCGCAGACGGTGAGCCGCTCGATTTTCGGCGTGATACCGAGCCGATCCGAAAGGACGATTGGCGCGTGGCTCCCGCACCTGCAGACCTAACGCGGCGGATCGTCGAAATCACCGGGCCCACCGACCGGAAGATGGTGATCAATGCGCTCAATTCGGGCGCCGACGTGTTTATGGCCGACTTCGAGGATGCCACGTCGCCGACGTGGGACAACCTCGTGCAGGGGCAGATCAACGTGCGCGACGCAGTGCGCCGCGTGATCGCTTTCGACGACCCGACGTCCGGCAAGTCGTACCGACTGGGCGAAAAGCTCGCCACGCTGCTCGTTAGGCCACGTGGGCTGCATCTCAGCGAACGCCACGTGGAGGTCGACGGCCGGCCGATGCACGCATCGCTCTTCGACTTCGGTCTGGCGTTCTTTCACAACGCGGCGGAGTTGCTCCGGAACGGAAGTGGGCCGTATTACTATCTCCCGAAACTGGAGTCCCATCGCGAAGCGGCGTTGTGGAACGAAGTCTTCCTCGCCGCGCAGCAGGCGTTAGGCATTCCTCGTGGCTCTATCAGAGCCACGGTCCTTATCGAAACGCTCCCAGCCGCGTTCGAGATGGACGAGATTCTGTTCGTTTTGCGCGAGCACGCGGCCGGACTCAACTGCGGCCGCTGGGACTACATTTTCAGCCATATCAAGACCCGGCAGCACGACGCGAGCGCGATCTTCCCGGATCGTTCGCAGGTCGGCATGACGCAGCCTTTTATGCGGGCGTACACGCAGCTCGCGATCAAGACATGCCATCGCCGCGGCGCGTTCGCGATGGGGGGCATGTCGGCCTTCATACCGGCGCGTGACCCTAACGTGAACGATCGTGCGTTCGCTCAGGTGCGTGCCGACAAAACCAGAGAAGCGGAGGATGGACATGACGGAACGTGGGTCGCTCACCCAGGTCTGGTCAGCGTCGCTCGTGAGGCATTTGCGCGCCAGATCGCCGATGGGGCGTCCAATCAGCTCGATGTTGCGCGCGCCAATTTCAGTACCACAGCCGCGGCGCTTCTCGAAGTCCCGCGCGGCGAGCGCAGCGAAGCCGGACTGCGACTCAACGCTCGTGTGGGTATCCAGTACATCGAAGCCTGGCTTCGCGGCGTAGGCGCCGTTCCGCTGTACAATCTCATGGAAGATGCCGCGACCGCAGAGATCTCGCGTTCGCAAGTGTGGCAGTGGTTGCGCTGGAACGTGGACCTGGACGATGGGCGTCGCGTGACGCCTGAACTCGTCGACCAGGTGATCGTCGATGAGATGAAAGTCATCGCGAGCGAAGTCGGCGATGAGCGCATGTCCAACGGACGATTCAACGAGGCTCGTGACCTATT